>JALYWD010000486.1 GCA_030852885.1 Chloroflexota bacterium
GGCCAACCGCCCGGATGACAGCGTGACCGAGTGGAGCCTGCGCGAAGCATTTTCCTGGTCCCTGAATGTCGTCTTCGCGCAGGTCGGGCTGCAGCTCGGCGGACCGGCCCTGGCGGATGCCGCGCGGTGCTGGGGCTGGGAGAGCGCCATCCCCTTCGACCTGCCCTCGGAGCCGAGCCGCGTCTTCGTCACGCCCGGCTTCCTGGATAACGAGCTGGCCGTCGCGGAAACGGCATTTGGGCAGGGAGAACTGCTGGTGACACCGCTGCAAATGGCGCTGGTCGCTGCCGGGGTGGCGAACGAGGGGGAAGTGATGCGCCCCTACCTGGTGCAGCGCATCACCGCACCCGATGGCGAGACGCTGCGCACGATCTCCCCGCAGACTTGGCGGCGCCCCCTGGATCGCGAGGTCGCGCAACAGACAGCCGCGCTGATGCAGAACGCGGTCGAGCTTGGTGGGCTTGGTGGCGCGTATGTGCCCGGCTACGCCATCGGCGGCAAGACGGGCACGGCGGAGACCGCCGGAGATGTCCCGCACGCCTGGTTTATCGGCTTCATCGGTCTCCCCGGCGAGCCACCGCGCTATGCGGTCGCGGTCATCCTGGAGGCGGGCGGCGGCGGCGGACAGGTGGCGCTGCCCATCGGCCGCGACCTGCTGGTAGCGGCGATGGGCAGTTGAGCAGCGCGTTCGTCAACGGTGCCTGGTGTTTGCTCGTTGTGGCGGGCTCCCCAACTTCACGTCAGCGCAACTTGCGTGCCGGTTGTGTTTGCAGGAGTCGTCGCATAGGATGCAGCGTCGCCGTCGCGCATTCGGTGCAAGCGAGCCCGAGAGCGAGGACGCTGGGCTTTCACAGTGAAGAGGAGTCACGATAGATGTCCGCGCGGGCACTGGGAATACTTTCTGCATCACTCGTGATGGCGGCTGCGCTGGCGTTGCCGGGCTCGGTAGGCGCAGATAGCACAGATGGTTCGGCTGCCTACACCGCTGTTCCCAGCGGTGCGCAGGAGCAGGGGATCGTGGTCGGGTTGCTGGATGGAAACGTCATTCAGGTCACTATTGACGGAGTGCCCGACGCAGTGTCCCTGGCGGGAAGTAGCGCCCCGCCGCCGCTCCTGGCGGACGGCACGCCGTCCTGTGGCGGACAGGAGGCCGCGGCGCGGTTAAGTGTCTTGCTACCCATCGGTACCACAATTTCCCTGGAGGCCGCGGGCAATGCGGATGAACGCGACGAACGGAGCGCGCTGGTACGTCATGTCTGGGCGATGGGAACAGCGGGCGGTGACACAATCTTCGTAGACAAGCAGATGATTATTGATGGCATGGCCACCTGGAGCGATGTGTCAGGTTCAGCCCGTGCTGATGAACTCGAGGCCGCGCACGATGACGCTGAGAAGCGCGGCGTAGGATCGTGGCGAACGTGCCAGGATTTCGGCACGGTCGCGGTTGCTCAAGAGGCGGCTGTTCCGACGCCATCTGATGCGGACATTGCCGCCAGCTATCCGGTGCTGGCAGACGTGCGCGAACTGGCCATTCGTCCCGGCAGTATGTTGGGGGACCGGATCGCATTTTCTGGAACAGTGCGCACCATCAACGTGGCAAGTCCCGGTATGTCGTTCTTTTTGGGAGACACCGAATCACGCGAGTTCGAGAGTCAGTTGCAGGTTGATGTTCTCGCGCCGGATGGCACAACTGAATACGTCTTCGTCGGCTACAGCGGAGACTCGGCCGGCATCTTCGAAGGGTCCTGGGTGACCGTTTACGGCACGGTGATAGGCACGCAGTCGTTCGAGAATGCTATGGGTGGCGGTGTTACCCAGCCGCTTGTCGATGCCGAATTGATCAACGCCGGGTAAGCGCACTGACGGGCAACGTCACTCCACCGGCAGCGGCGCTACACGCAGTTCAACGCGGATGACGTGGCCCGGGTTGTAGGCGTCACCGTCGTAGGTGTAGAGCGCGAGTACCTGGCCCACGTAAGGCTCGTCCAGGGTCTCCAGGCGGTTGTCCAGTTCGGTGCTGATCCAGAGCTCGGCGTCCTGCGGCGGGCTCTGCAGCGTGCCAAATTGCCAGTAGCCGGCTGGCTCGGCGTCCTCCGGCAGGAGCGTGCGGACCAGGCTGGCGGCTTGCGCGGGGTCCGCGAAGCTGCTGGTGGGGTCGATGCTCACGATCAGGTCGCAGTTGGTCTGGATGAGGTCGAAGCCCTGGAACTCCCAGAGCCAGCCGGTCTGCGTGGCGTTACCCGCGCCGTAGAGCGCGTCGATCTCGCCCCGGGTCAGGCCCATCGCCGCCGAGGAGAGGCCGTCATCCACGATGGCCGTGCCCTGGCAGGTGTACTCTCCCTGCGC
>JALYWD010000502.1 GCA_030852885.1 Chloroflexota bacterium
GGCCTGGGATGTCTCGGCAGCGGATTACGGCCCGGATATCGATGCCGACTATGTCTTCGAGCGGGTCGCGCCGAACGTGGTCGATGGCACCATCGTCGAGTTCCACCTCGACGGCCCGGCCTCGGCCGAATCCACGGCGATCGCGCTGCCGTGGCTGGTCGAGAACCTGCGCAACAAGGGCTTCACGTTCGTGACGATCCAGGACATGGCCCAACCCTGTGGCGCGCCCATCCCCGAAGAATCAACGCCGGCAGCCGCCACGGCGGCCCAGCGTGCCTCTCCCGTGGTACCTTCCGGCACTCCCGCACCGACCTCGTAGGGGCGAGTCAGCCCGGCATTACGCGTTGTGATCGCGGCGGACTACAAGCTTGCCCGCTGGTGTCGTATGCTGTATGGAACAGGTGTTCGTATTTCCCCGTGCTGCCCCGTCTCGCAAGGGTTGAGCTCCACAAGCCGAGGGGTCAGGTGACGGTGCACGTTTCCAACCAGGGTCCACAGTCGTTTGTCGATCGGGTCAACCGTGTCTACGCCGACCTCCGCAAGGACGGCGTCGCGGTGGTGGACATGCGCCGCTCACCCGCGATGGAGTTGCAGTTCGCGGGGATGGGCGATTCCGGGCGGCGGGAGAACGCCACGTCCGCGACGTATGGCGTCGAGCCAGTGGAAGGGCCGATTGTCGCGCGCCAGGTGCCAGTGATTTCGCCGGACGAGTCGCATTTGCACTATTTCCTTGATGGCGCACAACGAACCTTTGCGGTGATGCGCATGGGGCTCGTTCCCGTCGCGGCGACCGTTGCGGCGGCGGGGGTGCTGAAGCGCAATCCCACCGGCGACGGCGTGCTTGAGCCGGGCACCCTGGCGCTGGAGCATTGCTGGCTGATTCCAGGTGTCCCTGATCCTGAGCTTGACGATTTGCGTGAACGCATCGCAGACGCCGGGATGACGGTTATCGACCCGCTGCCAAAGCGCGCGGACGGCGAGGTTCCTCTCATCACGGACTACGGTCAATTGCACGAGCTGGCCTACGCCGCTGCCCAGCGGGTCCGCGCCGACGTCGAACTGCGCGCATTGAAAGCGTGGACGGGCCGCAACGAATGGCGCACGCATGACGCCTGGATTCTGGTCGATGGCCGCCTGCCGACGGCGACGAGGCGCGCCGTGGGACTGGTGAAGCAGTTCACCGAGTCGTACCTCTCCGGTGAAGACGCAATCACGCTGCTGAGCCTGCCGCCTGGATACCGGACGACGGCATTTTCACCACCGCTGAGGCGGCACTACGGTGAGGATTCCGGCGAGCGCACCATGTGGTACATCCGCCTCTGGGATGCCGACGGCCTGGACGCACGGCATTCGCTGGTCCGTGTTGAAGCCCACGCCGAAGTCGTCACGACGGACGAGATCGATAAGATCTCCTCCTGGATCCTGGCCGAGCGCACCCCGCGCGCGACGGGTGACGCGCGCTGGGCGACCCTGCTCTACCCGGTGCACCTGCTGGAACGGATGCTGAAACGGCGGCTGGACGCGGACACCCGCGGTTGGCCGGGCGCGTAAAGGGGCTGCTGATGACCGTAGTTGACCTGACAGCCCACCCGGCGTTTTCGGCGAATGGCCACCACCCACCGGCTTCCTCGCCACAGGACAAGTACGCCAACTTCATCGACGAGGCCACCGGCGTGATTGGGCGCGTGGTCGGCAGCGAGAAGGAGCCTTCCGGCGCGCACGTTTTCGCCTTCTGGGCGGCCGACGACGCGACGACCCTCGACGTGGGGCACATCGTGGTCGCGTTTTCGGAGGAAGCGGCCGTCATCGGTGTGGTCGATGAGCCACGCCGCTTCTCCGACATGAAGAGCTTCCTCGATGACTACTTCGACCGGCGGATGGAGGAGGGGCTCGGCGGCGAGTTGATCACGCGGCGACCGGAGATGCTTGTCTTCTCCGTCCGCGTCCTGGCCACAAAGCACCTGCGCGACGACGTCGATTCGCACCGTCCCGCCATCGGCGGCCCGGTCTACTTTGCCACGCCAGACGCCATCGACTTCGCGCTGGGCAAGGAGGACTTCAGTGGCATCGCCATCCCGGCGCTGATGCATACCAATGGCAATGCCGCTCGTGATGAAGAGGGTCTCCCGGTCACGATGCCTGACGGCAACGTCGTCTTTCAGCGCTCGCCAATCTGGATCGATAGCGACTACCTGCTGGGGCCGGAAGCGGGTCACGCCAACTGGACCGGGCAATCGGGCCTGGCGACCAAGACCAGTCACGCCGTGTTCCTGCTGAGTGCCGTCTTCCAGAAGTTGAAGGCGGAAGGGCGCAGCGTCGCCGCGCTGATGTTCAACGTCAAGGGCCCGGACCTGCTCTGGCTGGACAAGCCCGCCACTCCGGAGACGGGCGACGAGTCGGCGTACGACAGCGTTGGTTCCCGCCTTCTGCGGCGGCAGGACCTCGATGCCTATGCGGCGCTGGGGCTGGAACCGAAGCCATTTGACGGCTGCTTCCGCATCTTCGCGCCGTTCAAGGCCGGGCAGGCGCCGGGGGGGCATGGCGACGCTACGGTGCAACTGGATCAGTTGCGCGGAAATCTTGCCGGCAAGCTGAACACCATCCGCGACAAGCCGTCCGAGTTTGGCCCCGTGCAGCCCATCCTGCTCGACCTTGGCCCCTTGCTTGGTATCCCCCACAAGCTGTTCGATTTCGGCGACCTGGACGACAAGCTGAGTAGCTTCATCTACGAGCTGCGTGATCTCGGCATCCAGTCGCTGAACCAGCTCGACGAGCAGATGGC
>JALYWD010000505.1 GCA_030852885.1 Chloroflexota bacterium
GAAACGCCGCTCGGCACGATTGCCACGGAGACCGTCGTAGCCGTTCCCGGCGCGTACTCGAACAAGCTCCTCAATCCGCTGGGTCTCGACTACGGCCTGATGCCGAACCGCGTCCAGATCGCCATCCTGCGTCGCACTGCGGAGGATTTCTCCCACCCGGTCTACATCGACGGCCCGAATGGCACCTGGCTGCGGCCGGAGGGCGAGTTCGGCACCCTGACTGGCGTCCTGCGAGATCAGCTCGGTGTTGACCCCGACTACTACGACGAGGGCGTGGACTTCGATTACATCAAGGACGCGCGTGAGCGGTGCGCCCGCCGGCGGCCGGCGCTGACCAACGCCTTCATGCGCGGCGGCTGGGCCGGGGTCATCACCATGAGCCCTGATAGCCACGCCATTATCGACCAGTTGGCTCCGTACACCGGGCTATACGCTATCCTTGGTGACTCTGGGACCAATTTCAAGACCGCTCCGGCCATCGGCAAGAGCATGGCGGAGTGGATCGTCGATGGCGCGCCGCAATCCGTAGATCTGCATCCCTTCCGGGCGTCGCGCTTTGCAGAGGGTTCTCTTTTCGCCGGGGAGCACGAGTACGGCGAGGGCCTGCTCGACGTCTTCCGGTAAAGCGGAATCGTGGCTTTCCGTTCATCGAGGAGTGGACAGAGAATGCGTCATCACGATGATCTGGTTTACGAAGCACAAGCGGTACGCGCGAAACTGGTCTCGCGGCGTTCTTTTCTCGCCAGCGCGGCGGCGGCAGGATTCTCCCTGACCTTTGCCGAGAATCTGCTGGGCCGCGGCGCCAGTGCTGCTCCTCTGGCCCAGGACGAGCCGCCCAAGGGCGGGCAGGTCATCGTCGGCCTCTCCCAGGAGCCGACGATCTTCAACCCGCTGAAGTCGACACTGGAAGTGGACCGCGGCGCGCAGATGGCGATGTTCGACAGCCTCTGGCGCATCAACGAGACGTCGGAATTGATTCCGAACCTGGCGACCGAGATTCCGTCGGTCGAGAACGGCGGCATCAGCGAGGACGGCCTGACATACACGTTCAAATTGCGCGACGATGCCAGGTGGCACGATGGCGAGCCGCTGACCGCCGCCGATGTCGTGTTCAGCCACAACCTGATCATGAACCCGGATTTCATCGCTGGCACCAAGGTTGGGCACGACAAGGTGGCGGAGATCTCCGCGCCAGATGACACCACCGTTACCATGACGCTCACCGAGCCGTACGCGCCGTTCCTGTTCACCTGGGGCGACACGTTCATCGTGCCCGAGCATATCCTGGCTGAGGTCGAAGACCCCAACACGGCGGAGTTCAACTCCACCGCCCCGATTGGCTCCGGGCCCTTCAAGTTCGTGGAGCGCGTGCCCGGCGACCATATCACGCTGGAAGCAAACCCCGACTACCACGGCCCGGGTCCCTATCTGGACACGGTGATCTTCAAGTACATCCCGGATTTGACCGGCCTCTTCACCCAGTTCAAGACGGGCGAGGTGGATGTGACCGGGCTCCAGGGCATCACGGCCGATAATTACGCCGAGGCCCAGACCCTTGAGGGCAAGGTCATCAATGCCGGCCCGGCCTCGTTCGTCGAGTTCATTTACATGAACTTCGGCAACGAAGTCTTCCAGGACAAGGCGGTCCGCGAGGCTATGTACGCCGCCATGGACAAGGCGAACATCATTGACGCGGTGTACTACGGCGTGCACACCCCGACCGAGTCCTACCTGCCCCAGCAGTCCTGGGCGTACAACCCGGATCTGACGGCACAGGTCTACGATGTCGAGGCCGCCAAGAAGATCCTGGACGATGCCGGCTGGGCGCCAGGCGCCGATGGCATCCGCGAGAAGGACGGCGTAAAGCTGAGCTTTACGAACTCCACCACCGCCGGCAACAAGGTGCGCGAGCAGGCCCAGCAGTACCTGCAGCAAACCTGGAAGGAAGCCGGCATCGACATGCAGATCAACAACATGCCGGCCGCCGTGATCTGGGGTGATTTCTTCAACCTCTCCGAGTACGACACGGTGATGATTGGCTTCGGTCACCCGCCAGACCCGGATGGCACCAGCCGCTTCCACTCTGGCTACATCCCGGCCCAGGGCGGCGCTGGTCAGAACACCATGCAATACAAGAACCCGGACCTGGATGCCCTCTGGGAAGCGGGCGTGGTCGAAGTCGATCCAGCCAGGCGAGTCGAGATCTACAAGGAAGCGCAGCAGATCTTGCGTGATGATCTTGCCTACCTGCCGATCTTCCAGTACGCCTTGATCGAAGGCACGAAGGCCGGGTTGCAGAACTACAAGCAGAGCCCCTTCGTGGTCAGCAACATGTGGAACGTTTTCGAGTGGTACTGGGATGAACCGGCCTCCTGACGGCCGGTAACCGCGTGGGCTGGCTTGCGCATACCCATGGGCAGCCAGCCCGTTTTCACCTCCAGGGCTGAACCACATGTCGGCATTTCTTCTCCGCCGTGTTGGGCAAAGCGTGGTCTTGCTGGTGCTGGTGACCGCCATCGCCTTCGGTCTCATGCGCCTGGCACCCGGCGGCCCCGAATCGGTCTACGCCCTCAGTCCCGGGATGAGCGCCGAGGACCTGGCCCGCATTCGCGCCTCCTTCGGCCTGGATCAACCGATTCCCGTGCAATATGCGAAGTGGGCGCGCGGCATGTTTACCGGCGACTGGGGTCGCTCCTACCGTGACAACCGGCAAGTGCGGGACGTGATTTTCGACCGCATCCCCGCCACGTTGGAACTGACC
>JALYWD010000520.1 GCA_030852885.1 Chloroflexota bacterium
GATCACCGGCAGCAGGAGCAGCAGCGCCAACGCCTCCGGGCGCGCCCAGACCAGGCCGTTCATGTTGTTGCCGCCGTTGCGCGGCGGACGCGGGTGCGTGCCGCCCAGAGCGCCCAGAGCCACTCCAGCACGATCACCCCGAGGGCAGCCAGCGCCAGAATCGGCCAGAGATCGACGCGCTCCTCCCGCAGCCCCGATGTGCTGACCCCGGTGGCGGTCGCCAGCGCCGGCACCAGGTTCGGGTCCACCCGCAGGTCCGATTCCAGGCGGTGCCCGGCGTTGACCACAAACTTCGTGGAGCCGAGCGGCAGATCGAACGCGTCGTACTCGGTTACGGTGTAGATGCCAGGTTCGCCCGTGCCCGTGAAGACGACATCCCGGTCGGTCGCATTGGTCTCAGCCACCGCCAGTTCAACAGGCTCGCCCTGGGGCGGCGTGATCTCGACCCGCGAGGTGGCGGCGCGCGGGGTGTAAACCAGCGATTCGCCCAGCGGCACAGCGGCCGGAATGCCATCTGGCGCGAGGGAGTTGACCATGTTGGCGACCAGGATCGGGAAGGCCACTCGCTTCGGCAGGTTGGACGCCTCGGGATCGGGGGTCAGCACCAGCGCCGGCTGCGTGCCGAGCTGCGTCTGGTAAAGGAGAGGGCCATCCCCCGCACCGACGATCTCGGTGTCGTCCGGGCCCAGGGTGAAGGTAGCGGTGGGGCCGAAGGTCACTCCCGCCAGGTCAACGCCTTCCAGCAGCGGATCACCCGCGCGCACCCGGCTGACCTCTGGCTCGGTGACGTCCTCGGTGGTAGGGAAGGGGCCAGCGGCGGGCGGCGCTATCCAGAGCGAGGGCGCGGGCAGCCGCTCCACCAGGTCCGCCGGCTGCGCAACACGATCGAAGACCGCGAGGTCATAGTTGGCGGCGCTGATAGCGGCCACGTTGTCTGCCGGTTCGACGCTGACCTGGACGTTGTCGAGGGACATCAAGGCCCGCGCCAGCGCGCCGGGGAGATCGGTCACCAGCAGGATGTGCGGCGCGATGGACCCGCCAGCCGCGTCGTCACTCAGCGGCAGGATGGTGGCAGTGTTGTCGGCTGGGAGTTGGTCCATGGCCTCGATGCGGACCCTGATCTCGCCGACGCCGGGCGGCAGCACCCACTGCAGGGAGGCAGGTTCACCGCCCGCCGCCAGCGTTGTCTCACCGCGCCCGATATCGAGGCCATCCCCAATGACCGTGACCGAGGTCTCGACCTGTTCGGCGCCGTAGTTCGCCAGCGAGGCGAACAGGGTCAGGGTGCCGCTGCCGTCCGTAGCTGGCCGCACCGCGATCTGGGTCACGGCCAGGTTGCCGCGTTGGGCGTCCTCTGTCTCTTCGCCCGGCACCACCAGCGTGATCGTCGCGCCGGTGCCTGCCGCCACGCCGGGATCGACTGTCACCGCGCCGTCACTGATCAGGACGAGTGACCGCTCCAGGTTCGGCAGGCGCAGGTCGGCCGCCAGGGCCAGGGCAGCGTCGAGGTCCACGCGCCCACCAGGCAGCGGCAAGTTGGTCAGGCGCTGCCGCAGAGAGACGAGCCCGGCGTTGCTGGAGGCCGTTTCCGTCAGCGGGTGCGCCCCGAGCAGCATGAACGTGACCACGTCACCTTCCCGCAGGGGCGCCAGGCGGGCCAGGGCCTCCTGCCGGGCGCTCTCCCAGCGGCTCTGCGTCGCGCCAGGGGGTGTGGCCGCCATGCTGGTCGAGCCATCCAGTAGCAGGAGCAGGTGCTGCGGCTCGCCGTGCAGCCCCGGCGCGATGGCCGCGATCTGGCTGGCTGTGGCCGGGCGAGCCAGCGCGAACGCGAGCAGCGCCACCGCCAGGATTTGCAGCAGGAGCGGCAGGCTGAGCGGCGGACGACGCAACCGGCGCTCTTCGGCGGGACGCGGGTCGGCGGCCTGCCAGAAGCGGAGCGAGCCGACATAGCGCCGAGGCGGCGTGGTGTGCCGCATGTGGAAGAGTACGATCAACGGCACGCCGATCAACGCCAGCAGGCTGAGTGGGGCAAGCACGCTCACGCCAGCACTCCCTGCTCGTAGAGGAGCGAGATCGTGCGGTCACCCAGGTCCCACGCAGCGGGCAGGCGTGCATAGGCCGCGCCTTCGGCGGCAACTGCCGCCTCCACGCCCGAGAGCCAGGCCGTCACCGCGCTGCTGTAGCGATCCACCACGTCCTGCTCGATGGTCATGCGCAGGACCTCGCCGCTCTCGCGGTCGATCAGTTCCAGGGAGGGGCCGCCCGCGCCAGCAGCGTCCTGCCTGAGCCAGTCCATGGTGGCTGTGGGATCGAGCTCCGCGTCATCGACAACGTGCAAGACGGCGGTCTGCCAGCCGCGTCCGCGCAGGTCGTGCAGCGCCAGTTGCAGATCGTCCGGCTCGCCGCTGAGCAGGTCCGAGACGAGCAGGAGCAGGCCCGGACGTTTGCGCGCCCGGGCGTAGGCGGAAATGACTGGTGCCAGGGAGGTCCCCCCCAGCGGCTCCAGGTGTTGCAGGTAGTGCAGGGCGCGGGTCACCTGCGTCCGCCCCTGCACGGGGCCAAACGGCGTGCCGAGACTCTCGGCAAAGGGAACGATGGCCAGGCGGTCGAAGTGCCAGAGCGCGATGCAGGCCAGTGCCGCCGTGAGGCGGCGAGCCGCCGCAAACTTGGTCGGCCCGTGCGGGTTGCTCCCCCAGTCCATGGAGGCGCTGCTGTCGAGCAGGATGTGCACGGGAAGCTCGGTGGTGACCTCGCTCAGGCGCACGAAGAGGCTGCCTAGCCGCGCGTACGTGTTCCAGTCGATGCGGCGGAAGTCGTCCCCCTGTGAGTAGGGCTTGAAGTCCGCGAACTCCGGAGAGGAGCCGCGCCGCCGTGAGCGATGCTCCCCGGCCAGCCCCTCCGTGCGGGCGCGACCGGCACTGAGCGAGAGGCGGCGCAGCCGGGCCAGCGTCTGCTCATCGAGCAGGGGAGGCTCCGTGCTGGTCTCCAGCGCGGGCGCAGCCTCCGCCTGGCGGAACGCCTGCGTGGCACGGCTGCGGAGGGAAGCGAACCGGCCTGTTGTGGCGCTCATGGGTTGCCGCCCCCAAAGTAGCGTTCGACGGTGTCCCGGTGCTGCGGGGGCACCCGATTGGAGTCTGGGCCAGCCTCGCCGACCTCGCCCTGGGTTGCGAACCCGGAGCCCGCCGTTACTCCCGCTCCCGAGCCGCGCAGCGCCGAGCCGCCATCGGCCGAGGTCTGCACGCCCTGGTCACCGGTGGCGGAGGGCAGGGCCACGCGCTCCAGATTGCCCGTTTGCGGGCCGCCTGTTTGCCCCTG
>JALYWD010000526.1 GCA_030852885.1 Chloroflexota bacterium
CGGGTAAGCCGCCGGACAGCTACTGGTGAGGTCACGACGCGTCGCGGCGGTCGTCGGCGATTGGGCGAGGGCCGTGAACCGGCTGGCGTTCATGGAGTCACTCCTGGGGGCAAGATCGGCGAGCGGACGGCGCTGCGCTTACGACGCGGCGAAGAGGCAGAGACCGGCGGGGCTGCAGAAGCCGGATGCGCATTGGGCGTCGAAGTCACACGGGGCGGCGATAGCTCGTCCGGCGCAGGTATTGACGACAGCCGACACCGGTGAACACGTACCCGAGCAGCAGACATCGTTCGCGCCAATCGCCGTGCACGAGACCATGTTGATCCGGCAGCAGGCACAGGTGAGCGGGTTGCGGGTCTGCCCAGTGGGACAGAGGCTCACGCACATGCCCTGGCAGTCTTCGGCGCCGGGCGGGCAACAGCGTTTCACGCACGTGCCCCGGCAGTCTTCGGTGCCGGTTGGGCATGTGGGAATCAGGATGGCCGGCGTCTTCTTCTTGTTCTTGCGCCTGTGCTTGCGCTTCTTCCGGGCCGTGGTGCTGTCCGGCAGGCCTGCCCCACCCAGGCCGAGCGCGAGGACGGTGAGGCCACCCAGCAGACCACGGCGGGACGACGGTTCGCTTACCGAGCGGGCCAGGGTGTCAAAGGACTGGTCATCCATGGTTGGTCTCCTGTTAGCGTCACGAGGGCTATGCGTGGAAAGCTGTCGCCTCAGATACCAGCCGGAACGCAGAAGGTGGATGAGCCAGGGCAACCACTGGCGCACACCACGCAGGCCGCTCCGGGGCCTGCCGATGCCTCACAATCCGCGTCCCTGGTGCAGGTGACAGCGCAGTCCACGAAACTGAACCCAGCGCAAAAGCTGGCGCCGCCTGTGGTCTGCTGGCAGAACCCGTATGCGCCGCAGGTCACCAACTCCAGGCATGAATCTGCTCCGGCCGGGCAGTCAAGCGCGTTGCGCGCCGCACACCGGGAGCGGTCCTTCTTCCCCTTCCCAGGTTTCTCCCCCTCGCACACCCCGGAGCAGCAGAGATCGTCAGCGCCGGCACACGCCTGGCCAACGTTGACGCAGCCGAAGGCGTTGAGGGACGGGAGCGACCGCTTCCTGTGTTTCTTCCGCCGCTTGCGGGCGGTGGCGTCGTGGCCGCTACCCGGCAGCACGGCGAGCAGTCCACCACCCAGGCTGGCCAGCACGCCACGGCGGGACGCGGGCAACGAGAACACGCGGCGAAGGGCCCTGAGGGAATCGGTATCCATGACGCGGCGCTTTCGGGTGACGAGGACAGCGGGTCCGTGCGGACTCACTCACTGTGGGCCTGGACCTCCGCTGGCGTATAGGGGGAAAATTCCCCCTGTGCCGCATCTGCACCCAGAACGCAGACTGGCAGCAGATGCACTCGTCCATTTCACAAGCCAGGTAGTCGAACATGACCTCGAATAGCTTCGAATTGCTGGCTCGCCGATACTCGCGTGCGCCGGGCGGACGTGACGATGGCGGATCTGCGTCCTCCTGGCGTCTGGCTTCCACCGCCGTTGCTCGCTACCGTCAAAGGACGACACCATGGACGCTGACCGCTTTGACACCCTGACGCGCGTGCTGACCACGATAGGTTCCCGGCGCGCCGCCACAGGCGCCATTCTGACTGGCCTGCTGATCCTGCCCGGGGCGGACCACGGCGCGGCCAGGAAGAAGAAAGCGTGCCCCCCGTGCAAGCGGCGCAAGCGGGGGAAGTGCAAAGGCTCCCTCCCGGAGGGAACCAGGTGTCCGGGAGGCACATGTCGGTCGGGGAAATGCGTCTCCACCCCTGCCTGCGCGAACGGCCGCCGGGATGGCAGCGAGAGCGATGTTGATTGTGGCGGGACCTGTCCACGCTGCCTGAACGGACGGACCTGCTCCAGCCGCAATGACTGCGCCAGTGCCCTGTGTGCCAATGGGATGTGCCAGGCGTGTTCGGCGAATCCAGAATGTGGCACTGATATAAGTGGCCCGTGCACCTGTGAACAACCTGCTACGGGAGGGCCGAAAGTGTGTATTGGCGCCGCCGTGCCCCCAACCGTTCTGAGCTGCGAGGCCTGCCCTCCTGGTGGCGTGATCTGCCTGGCGGGGGGGGCCCCGGGAACGTTTAACTGCTTCAAGCCCTGTGGCGTGGCGTAGCCACAACGCACGTCCTGTGGGAACGGTGCCCCGGGACGGTGGGTACTCCTGTCCTGCCGCGGTGCACACGCCGCGGCGACTGACGCACGCCAGTCGCCTCGGTGGTCGATCGCTCGAGCGGCGTCCATACAGGCAAGCAATCGCTCCGAAGCTAGCCGCCGCCACCAGGTGCACCGTGGCGAGGAATGCCTCCGCGTCGTCATCTTCTGCCCCAGATAAGGTCGTGGCCGTGATCTGGGTGGAGCATTCACGGCGGCCGAAGGTTCACCAGCCAGCGGCAGCCGGCGCAGCACTGGCATTCCTGGCGATCAGCGGCACAGGGGGAATATTCCCCCTGTGCCGCATCCCCTTTACCCCGCAGACTCGGCGGGAGACACCCACGTCGTCCGCGCGAGCCAGGGAGCCGATCATGGATCCAGACAGCTTCGATACGCTTGCCCGCTCATTTAGTTCATCTGCCCCCCGGCGCAGCGTCGTGTCCGGGAGCCTGGCTGGGCTTTTGGCGCTCCTGCTCCCCCTGGAGGAAGCTGGCGCCAAACGAGACAGGCGACACGGCAAGGGCGGAGCCGCTCAGGATCACGC
>JALYWD010000528.1 GCA_030852885.1 Chloroflexota bacterium
CGGCGGCGATCATGGCGGCGCTTGTGCGGCGTTGGCTCTCGCGGCGCCCGGCGCCGGCCAATGCGGAAACGCGGGCGGGTGTCACGCCGCCCAGCTCCTTCGCCACAGTGTTCGTGTCCCGGTCGCCAGCCGCGGCGATGGCCGTCACCAGTTCCACCTGTCCCAGCGCCTGCGCCAGCACCATACCTGGCTCTTCGCCGCCCCGGTCCAGGTTATCCAACTCCCGGGTCGCCCCGGCCAGGTCGCCCAGCAACATGGCGTCAAGAAACTTGAAGATGCGTTGGTCCGGCTCACGAGAGACGAGCGACACGATATCCCGCGTGGTAATGGGCTCGGGGTAGGCAGAGAGCGCCAGCGTCTCGATCGTCGTGCGTAGGTAGCCGAGGTCGGGAGGTCGGTCGTAGCGCGGATTCCTTGGCTCGTTTTGCCAGGTGCCTGGAAAGAGCGCGTCGGCCAGGGCCTGTGCCGCCTGGCGGTCGATCCGGGAGTCTGCCTCCTGGGCGGCTTTGGCGATCCACTCCAGGAGCCTTGGTCCCCGGGGCGGCGCGCCGGAAAGCACGCGCAACTGCGGCACGGCCGACTTCAGGGCCGCTGGTGGTGAGCTGAGGGAAGGTTCGAGCAGGATCAGCGTGCTGCCATTCGGCACGGCAGCGACGAGAGAGGCGATCTGCGCATTCGCTTTCGTCGCCCGTTCGCCCTCACCACCAGATTTCGCCAGGAAATCGCTGACCACCACGACACGGCCGCCGCCAAAGAAGGAGATGGTGCCCACCGCTCCGATGATTTGCTGGAGCGTGACTTCCTTGCCATCCAACCAGGAGGTGTTCTCGCCAGAAGAATCGGCTTCGATCGCAGTGGTACGTGCGAGGTCGCGCGCTAGCGTGGCGTCCGGTCCGTGCACGAAAACGATCACGCTGCGTCCCGATCCGGTTTGGTGACGGTAGAAGGGAATGGCCTCACCCACCTGTGCCGTGTGCATCGGAGCCTTGAACCTGCTCTCGCAGGTGGGCGCCGCACCGCCAAGGCATTTTCACCCCGACGCGCAGCTCCCGACTCTATTTCTGTTGGCTCAAGACATCGAATGCATCACGAGCACCGCAGGATCGGCCACGTCGAGCGTAACACTCGACGTTCGTTCAGACAAGCGGGTGTACGTACACAAGCGACACGGCGGAAATGTGCTGGTTCGTCGATCAACTACGGTGTATTCCCGCCACGCGCGGCTATCCTTGTGTCTGGCTGGCGATGTCGATCAGCAGCCAGCCTTTACCCTTTCTCTGGAACATTGACGCAGGACGGGCGCCTGGGCCGCGCGTTCGCCAACTGGATCAGGTAGAAACACCGCATGAAGCCAACTGACATCGTTGTCACCGGGGCCGGGGCCATCTCCCCTCTGGGCAACGACCTGCCAAGCACCTGGGCCGCCATCATCGCCGGTCAGTCCGGGGTCGCGCCGATCACCCGCTTCGACCCTACTGGCTACGGGACGACTTTTGCCGCCGAGGTCAAGGGCTTCGACGCTGCCGAGCGCCTCGGCCGCAAGGATGCGCGCCGCACCGACCGCTACACCCACTACGCCGTTGCTGCGGCGCTGGAGGCGTTGGAAGCGGCAGACCTCACGATCGATGACACGAATGCCGAGCGAGTTGGCGTGCTGATTGGTTCCGGCATGGGCGGCGCAGAGACGCTGGATGCCGGGATGGAGACGGTGCTGACTGCTGGACCCAAGCGGCTCAGCCCGTTCTTCATGCCCATGTTCCTGGGCAACATGGCGTCTGGTACGGTGGCCATCGTGACCGGGGCAAAGGGCCCGAACTACAGCCCGGTTTCCGCGTGCGCGAGTTCCGGCCATGCCATCGGCGAGGCCATGGAGATCCTGCGACGTGGCGATGCCGACGTGATGATTGCGGGTGGTAGCGAAGCGCCCATGGCGCGCATGGTGGTGGCAGGCTTCAACGCGATGGGCGCGCTCTCGACGCGCAACGACGATCCGCGGGCAGCGAGTCGCCCCTTCGATGCCGAGCGAGACGGGTTCGTGCTGGGCGAGGGCGGCGCCGTCCTGATCCTGGAGACAGCCGAGCATGCCTCCCGCCGTGGTGCTGAGGTGCTGGCGGTTGTGGCCGGCTACGCGACGACCGATGACGCCAATCACATGGTGCAGCCCGCTCCTGGCGGGGTGGGAGCGGCCCGCGCGATGACGCTGGCGCTGGAGGATGCCGGGCTGCAACCAGGGGACATCGGCTACCTCAACGCCCACGGCACATCGACGCAGCTTAACGAGAAGTTCGAGACTGAGGCGATCAAGGCCGCCTTTGGCGACGATGCCTACCGGCTGCCGATTAGCTCAACCAAGTCAATGACCGGACATCTGCTCGGCGGCGCTGGCGCGCTGGAAGCTGCCATCACCATCTGCGCGCTGCGGGAGGGGATGGCGCCGCCCACGATCAACCAGGCAACGCCAGACCCGGACTGCGACCTGGACTATGTCCCGAACGTCGCCCGCAGCGTGCAGGCGCAGCACGCAATGACAAACTCGATGGGATTCGGGGGGCACAACGTGTCGCTCATCCTGAGCCGCGCGGAATAACCAGAACCCCCTACGCCACATCTGAATCGTCATCACGACGGACGTGGCGTAGGGGGTTCTCTGTGCCGGCTATTCCAGGTAGCCGCGCAGCTTGCGGCTGTAGCTGGGGTGGCGCAGTTTGCGCAGCGCCTTGGCCTCGATCTGGCGGATGCGTTCACGGGTGATGCCGAATTCACGGCCGACCTCTTCCAGCGTGCGGAAGCGGCCATCGTCCAGCCCAAAGCGCAGGACGATGATCTTGCGCTCACGCTCGGTGAGCTTGCTCAGGGCATCCCCAATCTGCGATTTCAGCAGTTCCTGAGCGGCCATCTCCAGCGGGTGGGGCATCGAGCTATCCTCGATGAAGTCCCCCAGGAAGGCGTCGCCATCCTGGCCCACGGGGGCTTCCAGTGACACGGGGTGACGGGATACATCCAGCACCTGGCGCACCTTGTCATCAGAAACGTCCATGGCGCGGGCAATTTCTTCCTGGGTTGGCTCTCGCTCCAGGATCTGTTGCAGGCGATGGCCGGTCTTCTTGACCCGGTTGATGGTTTCCCCGACGTGGACAGGGAGCCGAATCGTGCGGCTCTGATCCGAGATGGCGCGGGTGATCGCCTGGCGAATCCACCAGGTGGCGTACGTACTGAACTTGTACCCGCGCTTGTAATCGAACTTGTCCGTCGCCTTCATCAGGCCGATATTGCCTTCCTGGATGAGATCCAGGAAGGAGAGCCCGCGCCCGACGTACTTTTTGGCGACGGAGACGACCAGGCGCAGGTTGGCGCGAATCAGGTGCGCGCGCGCCATCTCGCCGTCGAGCTTGTCTGCCTCGAGGCCAGTGCGGTCCTCCGCGGTGTAGATCCCGAGTTGCAGGGTTTCTTCGGCCAGCTTGCCGCGCTCCATGCGCTTGGCCAGCCAAACTTCTTCCTGCATGGTGAGCAGATCGGTCTCCCCGATCTCCTGCAGGTAGAGCCGGACGGAATCACCAATGCCGGATTGGGCATCCTCGTAGGCGGCACGCTCGGCGGCCTGCCGCTCGGCAGGAAGCTCACGGGCGCGCGGCAACTGTTTGGCGGGCACCTGATCCAGGACTTCGATCCCCTCGGCGACGAGTGAGGAGTAGAAGTCTTCCAGGATGTCGAGTTGTTCCTCAGCATTAGGGAACGCGGCAACCACCTCGTCGGAGAGGAGGTAGCCCTGATCCCGGCCCTTATCGATCAAGCTCGTGACCATCGCCTTTGGCACCATTCCTGGATATCGCGCGGCCTCGACACGATGAGCGAGTGAGTGGGCAGGCGCGGACGGCAAACAAAAACCCACCGCTGAAAAGCGGAGGGTGATACGGTTATTTTGCTTGCGGTGGGTACCGACCAGTGCGGGCTGGCATGATCCGCTCACTCCGCGCTGGGCGCGGGAGATATCTCCATATGTCGATCTTGCTAAGGCAGTCTAGCGGAGCTTTGCCCATATTTCAAGAGGGTTTTTGTTGAATTGAACGGCGAATTGGGCAGCAGGAGCCGTTATACTCTTCGGTCGCACGAAGTAGGGATGTTCTGGTTTCGAGGAGAGTTGTAATGTCTGGTCACTCAAAATGGTCGACGATCAAGCGCCAGAAGGGCGCGGCCGATGCCAAGCGTGGACAACTGTTTACGAAGTTGGCGCGGGAAATCACGATTGCCACCAAATCCGGGCTGCCTGATCCCGATTCCAACCCCCGGCTGCGGATTGCGGTGGACCGCGCACGTGCCGCAAGCATGCCGAAAGACAACATCGAGCGCGCGATTCAACGTGCCGCTGGCCTTGCGGGCAGTGACCAGTACGAAGAACTGTTCTATGAGGGGTATGGCCCTGGCGGAACCGCCATCATCATCCAGGCCCAGACGGACAATCGCAACCGCACGGTGGGCGAAGTTCGTGCTGTCCTGACGCGGGCAGGTGGAACGCTGGGCGAGAATGGCAGCGTCGGCTGGATGTTCGACCAGATGGGTATCCTCGAGATTCCGCTCAGCGGCGCGGACGCCGACGAACTCTCGCTGGAGGCAATTGACGCCGGGGCCGCCGATGTCGAGGTCGAGGGCGACACCGTCGTGGTCTACACCGAGCCGTCGGAACTGCACGCGGTGCGTGAGGCGATGGTGGGCGCCGGGCGTGAGGTGGCAGCGGCGCAGTTGACCATGCGGCCGAAGACCCTGGTGGAGCCGGAGACGGATGCGGCTATCAAGGTCATTCGCCTGGTCGAGAAGCTGGAAGACCTGGACGATGTCCAGGAGGTCTTCACGAACGTCGACATCAGCGACGATGTCCTCGCGGCGGCGATGTAGGCCGTTTCGAGTGATGACATGATCGCGTTGGGGTTTGATCCCGGTACGGCGCGCCTTGGTTACGGCGTCATCGCCAGCGATCCGGACCCCCGTGCGATCGACTACGGCATCATCGCGACTGACGCCAAGCTCCCGATGGCGCAGCGGCTGGTCGAAATCCATGAGGCCGTTACGGAGTTGATCCAGGTGTTCCGCCCGGATGCCGTGGCCGTGGAGCGCCTCTTCTTTGCCCGGAATGTCACCACCGCGATGACGGTCGGCCAGGCACGCGGAGTTATTCTGCTGGCTGCCGCGCAGCGCGGCCTGCCCGTCGCCGAGTACGCGCCCTCCGAGGTCAAGCAAGCCGTGGTTGGCTACGGCAAGGCGGACAAGCGGCAGATTCAGGAGATGGTGCGCATCATGCTCGGCCTGGAGAGTTTGCCGCGCCCTGACGACGCCGCCGATGCCCTGGCCATCGCGATTTGTCACGTCCAGTTCGCGCCATTTCGGGAGCGGACCGGGACCCAGGCTCCGCCATGGTAAACAAGCCAGCCAAGGTGCAGCGCCGGCGGCTGGACCAGGCCGTGGTAGAGCGCGGGCTGGCTGAGAGCCGCGCCCGGGCACAGGCGCTGATCCTGGCGCGGGATGTCCTGGTGAACGGCGTGGCCGTCAGCAAGGCCGGCGCGCCAGTTGGCCCGGATGACGAGATCATCCTCAAGGCGCCGCCCCGGTTCGTGAGCCGTGGTGGAGCAAAGCTGGACCACGCGCTGACGGCCTTCGATGTGGACGTGTCCGGCAAGGTGGCGGCCGACTTCGGGGCGAGCACTGGCGGGTTCACGGATTCCCTGCTGCAACGCGGCGCACTGCGCGTTTACGCGATTGATGTTGGCTACGGCCAACTGGCTGAAAAGCTGCGGCTGGATCCGCGTGTGGTGGTGATGGACCGCCAGAATGTGCGCTCGGTCACGGAATTGCCGGAGCCAGTGCAGATCATCAGCATCGATGTCTCGTTCATCGGTCTCCGCCTCGTACTCCCGGCCGCGCGGGCCGTGCTGGCCCCGGACGGGGAGATCGTGGCGCTGGTCAAGCCCCAGTTCGAGGCCGGACGCGCCGATGTCGGGAAGGGCGGTGTGGTGCGTGACCCAGCGGTGCACGAGCGCGTGCTGCGTGAGGTCATTGCAGCGGCAGACACCCTGGGTCTTGGCGTACACGGTGTGACGGCCTCCCCGCTGTTGGGGCCTGCCGGAAATCGCGAATTCCTGGTTCAGCTCAGGCCAGGCGCGGCAGGTATCGACGCGGAAGAGGCGACTGGCGCCGCCGTGCACGCTGGAGTTGATGGTGATCCCTGAGTCGCGTTCCCCGTTTGTCGATCTGCGCGCTGCGCTTGACGCCCACTCAGCTCCTGCGGCGTCGGGTCTCGATGGCGCCGATACCGTGCGGGTTGATCCTTCCCGCTGGCGACGCACTGGCATCCCCGAAGTGGTGTATGCGGAACACAAGTCTCCAATCGACGTGGCCAGTGCGTTGCGGCGACTGTGCGCCGGCCAGGGGCGGGCATTGGCCAGCCGTGTGCCGCCGCAAAATATTGCCGCCATCGCCGGTGCACTCGACGGCGATCTCGAGGTAGAAGACGTGCCGGCGGCTCACTGCCTGATCGCTTCGCGGCCTGGCGCAGAGCGGCCACAGCGCGGAGGCCGGGTTGGCATCCTGTCCGCCGGTAGCTCGGACGTACCGGTGGCGCTTGAGGCCGCGCTGATCGCGGAGGAGATGGGTGCGACCGTCTACCGTGCGTGGGATGTCGGGGTGGCTGGCCTGCACCGCCTGGTTGAGCCACTGGAGGCGTTCGCCGATGCCCAGGTGGATGTGATCATCGTGGCGGCCGGGATGGACGGCGCCCTGCCGTCCGTGGTGTCTGGCCTGGTACCAGTGCCGGTGATTGGGCTACCCACGTCAGTTGGCTACGGGTTTGGCGGGGCGGGTGTCGGGGCGATGACGACCATGCTGCAGTCCTGTGCGCCAGGGCTCTCGGTGGTCAACATCGACAACGGTATTGGCGCAGGCGCAACTGCCGCGCTGATCGCGAACCGGGCCGCCTCACGCCAGGTCGAGGCGGCCGGAGTGGTGAACCAGCCGCGCGACGGCGCTCTGCGGGGTTAGCTCTCGCGCGGCGACCTTCTGCACCAGCTCAGCTACCTCACTGTGTCCAGTGCGCTGAGCGGCAAGCTGGCGGTCGAGCGCCTGCCGCACACCCGCCAGAATTTCGGCGCGAGCCGCGTCTTCACGTCGGCGAGACAGCTCACCTGTTTCTCTGAGCCAGAGCCAATGCTTATCCAGCTCGGTCAACAGGCGCTCCACACCTCGTCCGGACACGGCGTCCGTCCCGAAGACCGGGATGCGACGCTCGTTGCGAGGGTGGCCGTACTCGAATGCCGCCCGCAAGATGCGCAGGGCCTCATCCGCACCAGCCGTGTCTGCCTTGTTGACCACCACGATATCGCCGACTTCCAGCAGGCCAGACTTGATCGCCTGCACGCCGTCACCCAGTCCAGGCGCTTCCACGACGACCACGGTGTCCGCCAACGAGGCGATATCGGTGCCGTCCTGGCCGGTCCCCACGGTTTCGATCACGATCAGGGGATAGCCTGCCGCGTCCAGCAGGTGCATCAGGTGCGCGGTAGTCCAGGCCAGGCCGCCTTGCCGGCCACGGCTCGCCATGCTGCGCACAAAGACGCCGGTGTCGGCGTAGCGCTCCATCATGCGGATGCGGTCGCCGAGCACCGCGCCGCCACTAACGGTGCTGGATGGGTCTACCGCGATGACGGCGATATCGCGGCCACTGGCGCGCACCTCGCCAATCAGGGTGGCGATCAGCGAGCTCTTGCCCGCGCCGGGAGGTCCGGTAACCCCCACGACGTGGGCGCGACCAGTGGTTGGGTAGAGCGCTTGCAGCGCAGCCTCCCCGCTGGGATGCTGGTTCTCGACCAGGGTCGCGAGGCGCGGCAGTGCGCGCGGATCACTGCGCAACCGCGCCAGGATGTCGGCGGCGTCTACCATGCGTCCGGGACAGGCGCGTGATCCGCGATGTAGGTAACGATGTCACGTAGGGAAGTGCCGGGTCCAAAGACCTCGCCAACGCCCATCCGCTTGATCTCAGGCACGTCCGCCTTGGGGATGGTGCCACCAGCGACGACCAGCACATCATCCAGGCCACGGCTACGCAGCTCCTCCATGATGCGCGGGAAGAGCGTCATGTGCGCGCCGGAGAGAATGCTGAGGCCGACGACCTGCACATCCTCCTGCAGGGCGGCGGCGGCAATCATTTCCGGGGTCTGGAACAGACCGGTGTAGACGACCTCGAAGCCCGCATCTCGCAGCGCGCGCACGAGCACCTTGGCGCCTCGGTCGTGGCCATCCAATCCCGGCTTGGCGATCAGGACACGAATCGGCGGGCGCGTGATTTCCAGTTCCTGGTCAGGCGTAAGCATGGAACCCCTGTCCGGACTTGCGGCCCAGGCGTCCCGCCGCCACCATCCGCCGCAGCAGTGGCGCGGGGCGGTACTTGTCGTCACCGAAGTCGCGGTGCAGCGTGTCGAGGATATCCAGGCAGACATCGAGGCCGATAAGGTCTGCCAGCGCGAGCGGGCCCATAGGGTGCGCGGCCCCGAGCTTCATGACGGCATCGATGCCAGCGGCATCAGTCACGCCATCCTGCAGCGTGAAGATCGCCTCATTGATCATTGGCAGGAGGATCCGGTTCGCCACGAAGCCGGGCGAGTCCTGGACGATGACCGGGGTCTTGCCAAGATGGGTTACGAATTGCTCAGCGGTCTCTACGGTTTCGGGTGACGTCTGCAACCCGCGCACGATTTCCACCAGCGGGAGCACTGGCACCGGGTTGAAGAAATGCAGGCCCACGAACTGTGCCGGTCTGCCGGAGGCTGTGGCCAGGGCGGTCACGGAAATCGAGGAGGTATTGGACGCCAGGATGGCGCTGGCGGGTGCAAGTTGACCGAGTTCGGTGAAGAGCGCGCTCTTGGCGGGCAAACGCTCCACAATCGCTTCGATCACCAGGTCAGCACCCCGCGCGGCGGATAGGTCACCGGAGCGCAAATGATCCTTGAAGCCAGCTACCGTGTCTGCTTCGCGTTTGCCGGTGGAGACGGACTTGTCCCAGCGCGCCGCGATGCCGGCCAACCCGCGTTCCAGGCTTGGGGTATCGACATCGGTGAGCGTGACGTCCAGACCTGACTCGGCGATGACCGTGGCGATGCCGCTGCCCATCGCGCCCGCGCCCACCACCAGCACGCGGGAAACCTGTGTCAATGCTTTTGCCTCAACGCTGCCCATGCTGCTCCTCACCTGATCGCCTGCTGCGGAGATTCTACGAGGGCGTCGCGTTGGAGACCGGGTCGGCCACAGGCGGCGGGGTCGTTGGTGGCTCCGGGCGGCGGTTGCAGCGGTTCATCGCGGTGGTGATCCCCTCGGCGCGCCAGAGCAGCACACAGTCAGCACCAGTCGCGATGATCTCCGGCAGGTCCTGCGCTTCCTCCTTGCTGAAGCGCGAGAGAACCTGCCGCCGCGCGTCCCCACTTCCACGCCCAACTCCCAGGCGCAGGCGCGGGTACTGGTCGCTGCCCAGTTCCGCGGCAATGGATTTGAGGCCATTGTGGCCGCCTGAGCTGCCTCCCATGCGCATGCGGCTGACACCAAAAGGCAGCTCGATGTCGTCCACGACAACAAGAATGTCATCGATCGCTGCCTTGTACCACTGCGCGGCCTCGCGCGCAGAGATGCCACTCAGGTTCATGTACGTCTGGGGCTTCATCAGCACCAACTTCTCCCCACCCACGAACGCTTCGGCAATTTCGGCACGAAAACGCTTTCGCGTCTCCGTAGCGTGGAGTTCTCGCCTGAGGCGGTCAACCACCATGAAGCCGATGTTGTGTCGCGTAGCGGCGTATTCCTGACCGGGATTGCCCAGGCCGACGATAATCTTTACCAAGACGCTGCCTTTTCACGGAAGGCGAGAGGCCGGATGCTATACTCCGGCCGCGATTTTGCCACGACGGCGGGAGTGAGCCGCCGCCGCATCTGCGTAGTCACTCCAGCAAGGATACGTTCGCATGTTCGGCATTGGTTACCAGGAAATGTTCGTCGTCCTGGTGGTGGCCATGGTCATCTTCGGTCCGAGCCGCCTGCCAGAACTCGCCGGCCAGGTTGGCCGCTGGGTGCGTGATTTCCGGCGCATGAGCTCCGACCTTACGGGTGAGTTCTCCAGTACGTTCAGTGAGATCGACGAGGTCAAGAAGTCGTTCGAACGCGAGTTGAAGTCGGCCGCCGGCGAGCTGGAGAACGCTGGCAAGAGCGTGAGTGGCAAGAAGCCAGCCGCTGCGAAGCCCGCCGTGGCTGCCAAGTCTGCCGCGTCTGGCAGCAAGATTTCGACCCGCAGCGTCGGCGCGAAGACCGGTGACTCTGCCGCCAAGTCCACTGCATCTGCCCTTGATCGCAACAAGATGGCGAAGAATGGCAAGGTGGACACCGCCGCGCTGGTCGCCACCAAGGACGATCCGCTGGCCGATGTCTCGCTGTTCGCGGTTGATTTCGTGGCGCCGACGGTCAGCAGGAACGGCAAGGTGGCCGTGGTGGAGGATGACGCCCTGGTTCGCGTGCGTCGTCGTCGCGCTGCCGCGGCCTACGCGAAGCGCGCCTCGGCCTGAACCTGCCTGGCGTGACACTTTCTCCCGCAGATACGATGGCCTGCTCTGGCGATGACCAGGGCGGGCCGTTTGGCTTTACGCTGCGCTCGGCAGAGGTCGCGGACGGGCCGCGCCGGGCGCGGATGGACACGGGGCACGGGTCGGTGGAGACGCCGGCCTTCATGCCCGTAGGCACGCAGGCAACCGTCAAGACGTTGCTTCCGTCGGAAGTGCGCGCGACCGGGGCGCAGATTATCCTCGCCAATACATATCACCTGATGCTGCGGCCCGGATTGCCGACCCTGCAAGCTGCTGGTGGGCTGCATCGCTTCATGGGCTGGAACGGGCCGATCCTGACGGACAGTGGTGGCTTCCAGATCTTCAGCCTGGGCGGCAATGTGCGCGTACGGGAGGAAGGAGTCACCTTCCGGTCCCACATCGATGGCCGCGCCTTGCAGTTGACGCCGGAACAGGCGGTCGCACTGCAACTGGGCTGGGGCTCGGACATCCTGATGCCGCTCGATCACCTGGTTGGGTTGCCGGCTGAGACGCGCACCGTCCTCGACGCCATGGAGCGCACGCACCGCTGGCTGGAGCGCGCCATTGCGGCCTTCCGTGAGGCTGGCGGTGGGGCGAGGTCGGCGCTCTTTGGCATCTGCCAGGGTGGCATGGATGAGCACCTGCGCCGGGAAAGCGCGGCGACACTTGCGGATGCCGACGTGGCGGGCTGTGCCATTGGCGGCTTGAGCGTGGGTGAGCCGAAGCCGGTGATGGCGGCCATGCTGGAGGTGGTGACACCCGTTCTGCCGGTAATGAAGCCACGCTACCTGATGGGGGTTGGCTCGCCGGAGGACCTCTGGATGGGTGTGGCACGGGGGGTCGATCTCTTCGACTGTGTGCTGCCGACCCGGCTGGCCCGCAACGGCGCGCTGTTTACGCCAGAAGGGCGCATCAACATCAAGAACCGCCGCTTCGCCGAGATGCACGCCCCACTCGACGCGACATGTGATTGCGCTGCCTGCCAGGAGTTCACGGCGGCGTACCTCCATCACCTGTTTCGGGCACGGGAGGTGTTGGGGCTGCGCCTGGCGTCAGTCCATAACCTGCGCTACCTGGCGCGGGAAATGGAGGCGATTCGCCTCGCCATCGACACCGGGACGTTCGCCAGTGCCTACCGCGATTTCCATGACCGTTACCGGCCGGTCGGAACTGGTGCAGCGACCGGGGTGAGCGTGGCAAGCGTAAATTGAGCGCTCTCGGCCTGGTTTCCCACTGACTCGCTACACTTCGCGCCGCAACTGACGGAAGTGGGAGATAGGCATTGTCCCCGTACGAACCGCACTTTGACAGCGAGAGCAGCGGCGAGATTGCTGCCGGCATCGACATCATCGAGATCGATCGTATTGCGCGGACGCTGCACGATTTCGGTGACCGGTTCCTGCATCGTTGTTTCACGGAGCGGGAACGCACTCGCTATGGGCGGAATCCGGCCGAGCTTGCAGCCCGCTTCGCCGCCAAGGAAGCGACCTCCAAGGCACTGGGGACGGGGATTCGTGGCATCAAGTGGCGCGAGATGGAGATCGTTTCCAACCTACGAGGCAAGCCCGTGCTGGTGCTGCACGGCAGCGCGGCCGCGCGGGCGGAGCAATTGGGGTTGGTGGCTTTCGACGTATCGCTGACCCACTCCCGGACGGACGCCATGGCGTTTGTCGTGGGCTTGCGGGAACGTGCCCGCTGACCGAAGACTGAGACTCAAGAGAACAGAGAGGTTTGTGTGGCTCGGGGAGCAAAACAAGACACCAGCGTCATCGCGATCAACGAGGCATGGGCAGCGTCGATTCTGCCACGCCGGCAGGCCGGGGCTCACAAGTGGAGCGTTGGCGGGGTAGTGGTGCTCGCCGGGTCGCCGCAGTATATGGGCGCCGCGGTGCTCTGCTGCATGGCGGCAGGGCGTTCCGGTGCGGGCGTCGTCACGGCGGCGCTTCATCGCGCCCTGGTGCCCGTGGTGATCGGGCTGGTTCCAGAGGTGGCGGTAGCCGTGTTGCCCGACGGTGAAGGGGCGAGCGCGGCCCGGCGCGCGGCTGACGCCATCGAGGAACGGCTGCAGAAATCGAAGGCACTGGTCATTGGTCCTGGCATTGGCGACGATGAGGGGATCGACGCGCTGATGCGTGTCCTCTTTGGCGTCGCGCGCTCCCGGCCCGGCATCGGGTTCAGCGCCGGTGGCGGCGCAGACGCGAGTGCCGCCCAGGGCGTGGTTGCGGCCGCTGGTCTGCCAATGGTGATCGACGCGGATGGGCTGAACTGGCTGGCGAAGCAGGAGCAGTGGTGGGAACTGCTGCCGGCGGGTAAGGCGGTCCTCACCCCGCACGCGGCCGAGATGTCCCGCTTGACTGGGAGCGAGCTGGAGCAGATCACCGCGGATTCCGTGAAAGCCGCGCGAGACGCGGCCGAAAAGTGGGGTCAGACTGTCGTGCTGAAGGGCACGACAACGGTGATCGCCACGGCGGAGGGTGTCGTGACCACGGTCGAAATGCCCTTGAGCCTGGCAACGGCTGGCAGCGGTGATGTGCTCTGCGGCTCCATCGGTGCGTTCCTGGCGCAGGGCTTGAGCGGGCCGGATGCGGCATCGTTGGCAGCGTTCGCCGGCAGCCGTGCGGCTTCTCGTCTCGCTGAGCGCGTTGGGACGCTGGGCCTGGTGGCCAGCGATTTGCCGTTGGCCATTGCCGAGGAACTGGCGATCCTGGAGCGGGTGGGAGCCTGACATGTCTGACAGTACCGAACTCACCGTACGCGCGGTGATGCGACGCGAAGTCCCGTTTGCGGCCCCTGACACCTCGATCGCCGAACTGGCGCGGCTCATGGTTGAGCACCGGGTGCCGGGTGTGCCGGTGATCGACGACGGTGAGCTGGTCGGCATTGTCACCGAGGCCGACCTGATCCAGCGCGAGGCGAATGTCGATACCCCATCGACGTTCGCGTTTCTCGATGCGATCATCGAGGTCGACGCGGGCGCTCCCTTTGACGAGGAGCTGCGGCGCGTGCTTGCCACCTCGGCCGAGGAACTGATGACGTCGCCGGTGATCAGCATCCGTGACGTCGCGACCGTCTCTGAGCTTGCCACCCTCATGTTGCAGCACCGCATCAACCCGATACCGGTGGTAGATGAGCATCGCCAGATCATCGGCCTGGCCACGCGCACTGGCATCGTGGAACTGATTGCGCGGCTGGAGTCGGCGAGTTCCTAGTCGTTAGCAGGGACATGTCAGGCGGGAACCGGGGACTGTGCGCGCCACTCGAGCCATTGTTGATCTGGACGTTATCGCCGGCAATGTCGCCGCGCTGAGGCAACTCGTGCCGCCGCGGACCCGCTTCCTGGCGGTGGTCAAGGCGGATGCCTATGGCCACGGTGCGCCGCAGGTGGCTGCGACGGCGCTGGCGGCAGGCGCATCTATCCTCGGCGTGGCGACGGTCAGCGAGGGAATGATCCTGCGGCGCTGTGGTATCACCGCGCCGATTCTGGTCCTGGGCTCGATCGACTCTTCGGATGTGCGACCTGCTATCGCCGCCGGACTGGAAATCACGGTCGCGGGCCTTGAAATCCTCGAAACAATCGAGCGTGAGGCAGCAACTTCTCCGTCGCCGGTTGCCCTCCACGTCAAGATCGACACGGGGCTGCGCCGCTACGGCGCGCTGCCTGAGGCGGCAGGGCGCCTGGCGCAGCGCATCGCTCAGCATGCGCACCTGCGGCTGGCGGGCCTCTCCACGCACTTCGCGTCCTCCGATGAGCCAGAGGAGCCCTTCACGGCCGAGCAGTACGCCATCTATCAGCGCGTGGTCGCTGATCTCGCTGTGGAAGGGATCGTTCCCGGCTGTCTGCATGTATCCAACAGCGCCGCGCTCATCACGGGTGTTGGGGTGGAGCAGGGGATGGTGCGGGCCGGGATCGCGCTCTATGGCATGCCGCCGTCAGAAGACGTGTCACTCCCCGCCGGCGTTCAGCCGGCGATGCGCATTGAGAGCCGCGTGGCGCGCGTGACACCGTTGGAACCCGGCGACACTGTGGGATACAACCGTAAATGGCGCGCAGACGCACCGATGTTGGGTGTACTGGCGCCGATCGGATACGCGGATGGCTACCGCCGGGGTTTGTTCGGCAAGTCATGGGCAGGCTTGCACGGCCAGCGAGCGCCACTGCTGGGGCGTGTCTCCATGGACCAAACGGTCTTCGGCGTCCCGCCAGGCGTCAACGCCCGGGCCGGGGATGCGATCCACCTTATGGGGCGGCCGGAAGATGGAGCTCCCACAGCCGCTGACCTGGCCGCGATGCTGGACACCAACACGTACGAGATCCTGGTCGCGCTACGCGCCAGGATCCCGCGTGTCTACCTTCGCGGTGGAGAAGTTGTCGCTGAGAAGTGCATGGAGACGCCACCCTGGGAGGCGTAGCGTAACGTTGCCCGTGGCCTACTGGCCTTCCATCGCCAATCCGGCCGCAACCTGCCGGAGCGTATCGACATCTCGCCGCACAACGAACGTGCGGCCACTCATGTCATCTCGCACATAGTTCAGGGTGCGGTCGTCCATCCAGCGATAAATGGTGGGGCGGGTGACGCCCAGTTGCTGCGCCGCGCTGCCGATGCTGACCAGCTCTGCCCGGTCGTAGGCGCGGTACTTGGCGAGCGCCAACATGCGACCGAGATCGGTGTCCCAGAAGGAGCGGGGCACCATATAGTCGTCGGCGGCAGCCGGCCAGAACAGGACCTGGAGCACGGAATCGATCGCCTGCAGGACTTGCTCTTTCGGTTCGGCCTCGTCGCCCCGCGCGACAGCGGCCAGGCGACGCAGGTCCTGCCCGAGTGCGCCCTCACGGAGCTGCTCCAGCGTCAGTTCCTGGAAGGAGTCTTTGTGAAGCCTGCTGATAAGCCGGTGGTGCTGGCTGTAAACAAGCTGCAGGGCCTCGTCGATTGCCGCCTGATAGTCCGGCAGCACTGTATCCACGGGAGCTCCTTTCGACCGTGCGGCACTACCGGCGCAAACTGAACGCGCATCGAGTACGTCCAGAGTGTACGCATAGGTAAATATGAGGTCAACGGACTTCGGATCGTACGTGAAAAACCGGGACCGGTGGCGGAAGTGCGGTCATTTTGAAGTTTGACAGCGGAATCTGTGACGGTGTGTCACGGGTGAAAATAAGGGAGTGCTTACCCTTGCAGGGAGCGAACCTTGGGTAACGTGAAGGAGGTTAGCCTGGCTGGCCGGTCATCATGCCCCGCACCGCGAGACCAAAGATGAAGAGCGCAATCAGGGCGTAGATGAGCAGCGCCTGCCGTTGATCGCGATCTTTCATGTAGGACCAGGCAAAGGGCAGTACCAGGATGCCGGTGATCCCGTAGAGGTAGTGGGTTGGCGACGGTGGACGCGCCCCGGAGGTGAGTAACGCCAGACCGGCAACCACCTGCACCGCGACCAGGATTTCGCCAATCACCAGGGCACCGGCGTAGCTGCCGGAGATAGCCTGACCCCTGGCGTAGGAAAAGAGGCCCCAAAGCCCCAGGACAATCATGAACATCATGACCGTCAGGGAGAGCCGGTCATGGAAGAGGAGAAAGGTTTCCAGGGTCGTTGATCCTCTGTGTCAGTCGCCTGCGGCCGATTACCTGGCCGCATCCCAGCGTCAGTATAGGAAGCGCTAGCCAGAAAAGAGATCCAGCGTTAGTTGGCGTTGCGCCGTGTGTGGTGCGTCTGAGCGCCAGGTGGGGCCGACCTCGCGGCGGGGCAGTGCATCGATATCGAGGCGGAGCCCGCTCTGTGCCAGCCGTTTGGTCACGGTGGTCACCGCCAGGCGCGGCTTGTTGTTCGTTTCCGAGAGGTGAGCGAGCCAGATCGTTGGCGCTAGCCGCGAGCTGCGCAGAGCAGTCGCCAGGAGGTCCGCGGAGGTCGTATTGGAGAGGTGCCCGGTGTCCGCCAGGATCCGGCGTTGCAAATGCGCCGGGTAGGGACCACGCCGCAGCATCTGCTCGTCATGATTGGCCTCCAGCACCACCAGATCCGCCTCGGCGATGGCCTCGCCGACGGCGCCGGAAACTGAGCCAAGATCAGTGAACACGCAGATGGCGGCTGCCCCCGTGCGGATCAGGAAGCCGCAGGGTTCGGCAGCATCGTGTGAGACCTGAATGCCCGTGATGTCCAGGCCGCGAAAGTTCACGCTGCGGCCGCAGGCGAGCGAGATGTGCAGGTCGCCATCCAGGTTCGAGGAGGCAGCCGTACCCCGCGTGCTGATGATCGTCGCACCAGCCCGCTGCAAACGGCCAGTCTCGCGGTTGTGATCAACATGCTCGTGGCTAAGGAGAACCGCATCGACGTCCTGCAAGTGCTTGCCTGACGCCGCGAGGGCGTTCGTCATCTTGCGCACGCCGACTCCGCAGTCCACCAGGACCGTAGCGGTGCGTGTTTGCACCAGGAGCGCGTTGCCGCTACTGCCACTGCCGAGGCTGGTAACCGTGACGCTGTTCGGATCTGGTTGGTGGTCGCTCACGTTCACAGGGTGCAGGGTACACTGCGGAGCGGCGTCGCCGCCGCGTCCGTGCGATCTGGCGACAGGAGGGACGCGTCTCGATGCAGGCAGCCGGGCGACTATTCAATCGGGCACCCAGGCCAGGCGGCCCCGTCGCGGGCGACAGTGGACCAAGGCTTTCTGATTCCACCCGGCGGATGATCCTGACCGCGCTTTTCATCGTGGTGGTGCTGGCGGTCATCTACTTCACGTCGGCGTTCTGGATCCGCTGGTGGTGGTTCGAAAGTTTGGGATTCACCCAGGCGCTGAGCGCGAGGTACGTTTCTGGAGCCGTTGCCTTCGTGGCGGCGCTGGTCATCGTCGGAGGGATCCTCGCGGCGAACTGGAACTTCGCGCTACGCAAGCGGCAGGTCGCGAGCCGCAGCGCGCGCATCGCTGAAAGCCGATTCCTGCGTGTACCGCTCTGGGGCCTGACCGTCGCGCTGGGAGCCATTGCCGGCGTCATGGCCGCGCAACACTGGGTAACGTGGCGCATGGCCCTGGCGGGAAACCAGTTTGGTGTTGCTGATCCTATCTATGGCCTCGACGCTGGCTTCTATGTGTTTCGCTTGCCCGCGCTGGAGCTGGCGCACCGGGGGCTGCTAGCGACACTTCTGGCATCCCTGGTCATCGTCCTGCTCCTCTACCTGGGGCAGCGCGGCCTCGACCGCATGGACAACCTCGCCGCGAATCCCCAGATGCGGCGTCACCTGCTGGTGCTCGCGGCACTCTGCATCCTGGTCTTCGGTCTCGGCTACCTGATCGACAACTTTGATCTGCTCTACTCCACGCGCGGGTTTGTCTCGGGCCCGGGGTTCACTGACGTCAATGTGGTGCGGCCACTGAACTTTGTCCTGGTCATCGCGTCGGTGGCAGCGGCTCTGGTGCTTGTATTCAGCAAGCGCATGGATCAGTTGCGTTGGCTGGCCCTGATTTTCGGTGTCTGGCTGGCGGCAGTTGGTCTGAACTACGCGATTCCGGAAGTTGTCCAGCAGACGATTGTTGAGCCCAACCAACTTCAGCGCGAGTTGCCGTACATTGCCGACAATATCGCTTTCACTCGCGCTGGATTCGGCCTGGATACTGTCGAGCAGCGCACGTTGAGCGGACAGGGCGAACCGCCAGCCAGCGCGTTGCAGGCGGATTCGCCCGTCCTGCGTAACGTGCGGCTCTGGGACTACCGGGTTGCGCGCCAAGTCTATCAGCAGTTGCAATCATTCGTGCCGTACTACCAGTTCAATGACGCGGATGTGGACCGCTACCCCGAGGCGGACGAACTACAACAAGTGCTCGTTTCCGCTCGCGAACTGGACACGAATGGACTCCAGGCCAACGCAAAGACCTGGACGAACGAACACCTGGTCTACACGCACGGCTATGCCGCCGTGGTCAGCCCGATCAACGAGGCCACCAGCCAGGGCCTGCCGGTCTTCGCGGTGAGCGGCATTCCGCCGAACCCGGCCGGTGCCATGACGATCGAGCGCCCGGAGATTTACTTCGGGGAGATTGACCGCACCTGGGTGGCCGTCAACACGGGCGTGCAGGAAGTCAGCGGCATCCCGGGCGACACACCGCCCGACCCGTACAGCGGGGAAGCGCACGGCTCGATCGCCCTCGACAACTACCTGCGCCGGGTGATGCTGGCTATCTATCTCGGCGATCGGCGCATCATTTTCACCGACGAACTGCAGCCGGAATCCAACGTGCTCCTGACCCGCTCCGTGATGGAGCGCGTCGCCGAGATTACGCCGTTCCTGCGCCTGGATGGTGATCCGTATCTGACCATTGTCGATGGCCGGCTGATCTGGGTGCTGGACGCCTACACGGCGACTGACCGGTTTCCCTACTCCACGCCCTACGACGGGATCAATTACGCCCGGAACTCCTTCAAGGTCACGGTGGATGCCTACAACGGAACCGTGACGTACTATCGGACGGAACTCCCCGATCCACTTGCTGACGCCTATATGGATGTCTTCCCGACCCTCTTTCGGCCGATCTCCGATGCGCCGCCACGACTCGCGGAGCACTTCCGGTACCCCGAGCAACTGTTCGATATTCAGACCGAGGTCTTCTCTTCCTACCACGTCACTGACCCGACGGCGTTTTACAACGGCGAAGACCGCTGGGAAATTGCCACCGAGCAAGTGGAGACAGAAGACAATGTCACCGAAGAGCGGCCAATGGAGGCGTACTTCATGACGCTGCCGCTCCCCAGCGAGACGGAAACGGGCTTCAAGTTGATCCGGCCCTTCACGCCAATCAACCGTCCCAACATGACGGCCTGGATGGCTGCGCAAGGCGATGCCCAGGGCACCTCGCGACTGGTGGTGTATCGATTCCCACGCCAGACCAACGTTTTCGGGCCCCAGCAGGTCGAGGCGCGCATTGACCAGGATCCGGAGATATCCTCGCAGTTCACGCTCCTGAGCCAGGCTGGGTCTCGGGTGATCCGTGGCAACCTGCTGGTGATACCGGTTGAGCAGACCGTCATGTACGTGCAGCCGGTCTATCTCCAGGCAACCGGTACCGGCGGCGCCCCGACAGAACTCCAGTTTGTGATCGTGGCGACCAGCCTCCAGGTGGAGATGAAGCCAACGCTGGAAGAGGCATTGCAGGCGGTACTGGCGGGACAGGATGCGGCCCCGGCCGATGCAGGGAACGCCAACGTGGAGGCGGCGCCTGAGCCGAATGCCCCGGTGACCGTGCTGACCGGCGCGACAGCTACCGATGCGCTGGCCGCCTATCAGCGCGGGCAGGACGCCATGCAGCGCGGAGATTGGGAAGCCTACGGCCAGGCCCAGCGTGACCTGGAGGAGATCCTGGTGAGCCTGACGGGTACACCGGTTGTCCCCGCTGAGCCGGCGGCGGTTGCCTCTCCGCTCCCGCAAGCGACGCCGGCGCCATAGGCTGGCTGAGGTGGTGCGCGGCCCACTGGTAGGGACGCAAGATGGCATACTGCCGTCAGAAACGACGGGGACTCGGGAGCAAGGAGTGGATCAGTGAATCTGTGGTCCTGGCTGATTGTTCTGGGAGCGGTGGGCTCGTCCGTGGGGTTTACGCTCTATGGCATGGGCACGTCCACCCTGCTGGTTGACCCGCTGCTGGCCAGCACCGGCCGCATTCTGCTCTTCGGCGGGCTGCTGATTCTCGTCATCGGGTTCGTCGCCTGGAAGGCCACCGACGATCCGAACAAGTCGCGCTAGAACAGCCGCGGCCAGGGTGTGCGCTGGGTGACGATGGCGTCATCGGGAAACCAGCGCCGGCGTACTTCACCGATCAGGTAGAGCGAGCCGGTCACTACGACCGGCTCGTCGTGTGCCTGGCCGATATCTTCCGCCATGGAAACGGCAAGAAGTGGGTCCGGCTCGCACGCGACTGGCCCGGTGAAGCCGGCGGCACGCAGGGCGCTGGCGACTTCCCCCGGAGGCGACGCGTGCTTCCCGAGAACGTGCGGCTCCGTGCAGACGACCGAGCTCGCGGCGCTCGCAATTGCCGTGGCCATGGAGTCAATGTCCTTGCTGCCGAGCGCCCCGACAACCATGACCGGCCTCTGTTCCAGGAGCGAGTCAAGACTGCGGACCAGGGCCCGCATCTTGTCAGCGTTGTGCGCACCATCCAGCCAGACACGGGGACTGTCGCCGGGCATCCGCTCCAGACGCCCCGGCAGGCGAGCCGTCGTGAGACCACTTTGCTCCGCTGCTTCCGGGATGGCTCTGCCTTGCGAGCGCAGGGCTTCCGTGACGTCCAGCGCGATGGCCGCGTTCGCTGTCTGGAATGCGCCGCTCATCCCGATCACCAGATCCGCTGCCAGTGCACTCGCCTGGATGATCGGCGCGCCCAGCGCCCGCGCTTCGTGCTCAATGATCGTTAGCGCCTCGGGACACAGATCCCCGGTCACGACGGGCTGTCCGTGCTTGATGACGCCGGCCTTGTGCCACGCGATGTCCGCCAGGGTGGGCCCGAGGGAGATGACGTGATCCAGGCCAACCGAGGTGATGACGCTGACTTCCGGGGTGATCACGTTCGTGGTGTCGAACCGGCCTCCAGCACCGACCTCAATGACCGCGATATCTACCTGGCGTTGGGCGAACCAGAGGTAGGAGAGGGCGGCCCACGCTTCGGTGTACACCAGCGGCGCAAGGTCCAGGCGATCGGCTGCGGCAAAGACTTCGTCTACTGCCGCGGCGAATGCCACGCCATCGATGAGGCGGTGGGAGATCTGCAGCTTTTCCGTCGCAACCTGCAGGTATGGCGACGTGCGCAATCCGGTGCGATAGCCGGCAGCGGTGAGCATGGCCGCAATGATGGCGGCGGTCGAGCCCTTGCCGGAGGTGCCGGTTACGTGGATGGTTGCGTAGGTATCCTGGGGACTTCCCAGCGCGGCAAGAATCTGCCGCGTGCGGTCCATGCGGCGAGTTGCTCGTTGCCGGCGGTCTTGGGGGGCATCTGGCCCGGCTCGGTCACCCTGGATCAGGCTGTTGAGCGCGGCCAGACCTCGCTGGTACTCGGCATAATCCGTTGACGTGTTCGCGGCGCTCACGTGGGCAGGAACTCCGCGGCGACGCTGTTGGCCAGCATGGCGCCTCGTTCGGTGAGGCGAATGGCATCGCCGTCATCAACGAGCAGGCCCTGCGCCTGCATGTGCGCGACAGGTCCGGCGAAGAGGGCGTCGACGGTGACCCCGTGGCGGCGTAGGAAGGCGTCACGGTTGACTCCGGCTGTGAGCAACCGCAGGCCGAGCATCATCGTCTCCCCGATGGCTGTCTCTTCGCCGATCTGTTCGCTATTCGTCCGGGGAGTGTCACCGTTGGCCAGCGCCGCGATGTACCGCTGCGGCGATGGTTGGTTCATCCCGCGTTGCCCATGCCGGTGACCGTGCGCGCCCGCGCCGATTCCGGCGTAATCACCATTGCGCCAGTAGATAGCGTTGTGCCGGGAGACGAACGACGGCGCAGAAGCCCAGTTCGCGATCTCGTAGTGCAGCCAACCGGCCTCCAGGAGCACCTCCTGCGCAATCTCGGCGAAATCGGCAGCGGTGTCATCATCAGCCGGTGTCAGGATGCCGCGCGTGACCGCGTCCGCCATCGGTGTGCCGGGCTCAACGATCAGGCTGTACAGGGAGAGATGCTGCGGCGTAATGCCATCAGCGCCAGACAGGATCTGCGTCAGATCATTCCGCCAGCGCTCTGCGCTCTGCCCAGGCCAACCGTAGATGAAGTCGAGGCTGATATTGCGGAATCCGGCCCGGTGCGCGTCAGCGAGGCTGCGCAGGGTGTCAGTCGCCTCGTGCTGCCGGCCCAGGGTGCGGAGACCGCGCCGGTCCAGGGTCTGGGCCCCGATGCTGAGACGATTGACCCCGGCATCGAGGAGGGCCGCGCAGTACGCCTCGGTAAGGTCATTCGGGTTGGTCTCGATCGTGACTTCCGCGTTCGGGACGAAGGCGAATGCCTCGCGGGCCGCGTCGATGATCCGGCTGACCTGGTCACCGCTGAGCTGGGATGGAGTGCCGCCGCCCAGGAAGAGCGAGACAGCGGGACGATCTGCAAAGTCCGCTGCCTGCTGCGCGATCTCCTGTTCAACGGCGGTGACATACTCCGGAACAAGCCGGGAGAGACCGGCGTAGGTGTTGAAGTCACAGTACGGACAGATATGGGCGCAGAACGGCACATGAACGTACACGCCGAATTCGGCGCCGGGCGCGGCGGGTGCGCGTAACCACTGGGCCGCGCTGGCTGGTTCGCCCGTGGCAGCCGTCGTCTCGGGATTGTCGTGCTGGATGCTGGTGCTCACAGGATGCTTTTGAGTTTCTCGAAGTCCACGTTACCGCCGCTGAGGGTGGCGACGGCGCGAGATCCCCCTGATGCACCCGCCTTGCCTGTCATGAACGCCGAGACAGCGGCTGCCCCGGCTGGCTCGACAAGTTGCTTGGTGCGCTCCAGGATCATGCGTAACGCCGCGATGATCTCATCGTCGGTGACGAGCACCACGTCATCAACATATCGCTCGATGAGTCGCTGTGACGTAGGCGCGGCGAAGGGGGCGGAGAGACCGTCCGCCACGGTGGTGATCTTTTCGATGGTGACCGGATAGCCGGCCGCGAGGCTGCGCGTGACGGCCGGTGCACCTTCCGGCTCGACACCGACCACCCGCACCGAGGGCTTCATCGATTTGGCGGCTACGGCGATGCCGGCAAGCAGTCCGCCGCCCCCAACGCACACCGCAATCGTCTCGACGTCCGGGCAATCCTCCATGATCTCCAGGCCCACCGTGCCCTGGCCCGCTATCACGTCTGGATCTCCGAAGGGGTGCACATAATGCATCCCGTGTTGCTCGCGGTGCTCGTTCATGGCCGCGAAAACGGTTTCCATCGAGGGGGCGAAGAACGCTTCCGCGCCGTACCCGCGCACCGCCGCAACTTTGGTCGGGACGGCGTGCTCCGGCATGAAGACGACACAGCGCACGCCGGCAATCTGCGCGGCATAGGCAAGGCCCTGCCCGTGATTCCCCGCGGAAAGCGTGATTACGCCACGTTCGCGCTGTTCAGGCGTGAGCTGGAAGATTGCATTCAGGGCGCCACGCGCCTTGAACGCTCCGGTGCGCTGCAGGTTTTCGGCCTTCAGGCCAAGCCGGGTGTTCGTGACGACACTGAGGGCGGCGGATTCCAGCATCGGTGTGCGATGGATGTGGGGAGCGATGCGCTCGGCCGCGGCGCGAATGTCGTCCAGCGTGACGTCTGGGGTCGCGGTGCGCTCATACTCTGCGCGCGCGGCGCGAGCCGCGGCGGCAATGTCCAGGGTTCCTGAGGTTTGTGGCACAGACGGGTCCTTACTCTGGGGCGGGGCGATTGAACTCAGCGCGCAGTGGGCGCCGCCCGGCCACCGGCAGCATGGCAGTATAGGCAGCGCGACACATGGATGAACCGAACGCAAAGGAAGGCTCCGGTGAGGGGAACGCGCAGTCCAGAGTGCGGTTGTTGCCGTACCGTGAGGATTTTGCCGAAACCTACGCCGAGGCCATTGGGGCGCGGCTGGAGCTGGCGCCGTTCCAGCTCCCGGG
>JALYWD010000554.1 GCA_030852885.1 Chloroflexota bacterium
GATCACCGAGCTTGCCGGCGAGCATGCCTACCGCTACCTCGTCGAGTTCGCGGACTGGCGCAGCTTCCAGGACGCCGTCCGCGCCGCCCAGGACGCCGGAGAGCGCTTCTTCCGGCTGCGCTCCCCTGTCGAGCAATACCTGGTGCAGAGCGGGCAGACCCTCTTCAAGGAGATGACCTTTACCGAGCTGCGCCGTCTGCAGCTCGATATCGAAACGCTCGGCTTCAACGCGCACGATCCCGAGGGCAAGGTCATCGTCGTCGCCATGCGCATGGGCAATGAGGTCGAGGAGCTTCACGTTCTGGAGGGGGACGAAGGCGAACTGCTGCAACGGGTCACCGCCCGCATCCAGGAACTCGATCCCGATGTCATCGAGGGTCACAACCTCTTCAACTTCGACCTGCCCTTCATGGTCGCCCGCGCGGATCGGCACGGCGTACCGCTCGCCTGGGGCCGCGATGGCTCCGAGGTCCGCCTCGGCTCCGGGCAGGCGCGCTTCAAGGCTGGCCCGCTCACCATGCCCTACACGCCCGCCTACATCGCTGGCCGCCACGTCATCGATACCTACCAGCAGATTCAGCGCTACGACATCGGCGGCCGCCTCACCTCCTACGGCCTCAAGCCCGCCGTGGAGCAACTCGGCCTCACCCGCGCGGACCGCGAGTTCGTGCCCGGCGAGCAGATCAGCGAGGTCTGGCGGCACGACCGCGACCGCCTGCTGCGCTACGCGCTGGATGACGTGCGCGATGTCGCCGTCCTCTCTGACCTCGCGACCCCGACTGAGTTCTACCAGTCGCAACTGTTGCCCCGCGCCTTCCAGGCCGTGGCCACGGGCGGACCCGGCGAGAAGCTGAATGACCTGATGCTGCGCGCCTACCTGATGAGCGGTCACAGCGTCCCGATCGCCCAGACCTCGCGCGAGTACGCCGGTGGTCACGCCGAACTGCTGGAGAGCGGCCCTTTCTGGCCGGTCGTGAAGTGCGACGTGGAGAGCCTGTACCCCTCCATCATGCTTTCGGAAGGCATCACCTCCAGTCGCGATACGCTAGGCGCGTATCTGCCGATGCTGGCCGATCTCACCAGCCGCCGCCTGGACGCCAAGCGCCAGAGCCGGTCCGCGCCCACTCCGGAAGAGCGCGCCATGTGGGAGGGCATCCAGGGCTCCTTCAAGGTGCTCATCAACTCCTTCTATGGCTACCTGGGCTATGGTGGCGGGCTCTTCAACGACTACGACGCCGCCGAGAAGGTGACCCTTTCCGGGCAACGCATCGTGAAACAGATCGTGGCTAACCTCCGGGAGCAGGGCGCCACACCAATCGAGGTCGACACCGACGGCGTCTACTTCGTGCCGCCAGCAGGCATCGACAACCCGGACGCCGAGCAGACCTTCATCGACGCCGTTGCCGCGGAATTGCCCGAGGGCATCCGGCTCAGCCACGACGGCCGTTACGCTGGCATGCTCTCCCTCAAGCTGAAGACCTACGCGCTCCTCGCCCACGACGGCGCCATGACGCTGAAGGGGAGTGCCCTGCGCAGCCGGCGCATGGAGCCTTGCCTGCGCGAGTTCCTGACCGACGCCGCCCGCCTCTTCTTGCAGGATGACCGCGACGCCGTGCGTGAGCGCTATTTCACCCTGGCCGAACGCATGCGCCAGCGAGAAGTGACGGCAGACGAGATCGTGCAGCGCGGCATGATCAACGACGAGACGCTGAACAAGTTCCCGCGCTTGCGCAAGGTGATCAACCGCCTGCCGCAACAAGCGATGCAGCGCTCCGGCAGCCGCCTGGAGTTCTACGAGCGGCAGGATGGCGAACTGGGCCACATCGATGAGTGGGACCACGACGAGAACACCAGCTACCTGCTGAAGCGCCTGCGCGACGTCTCGGAGCGCTTCCGTCCCCTCTTCCCGACTGATGCCGCCTTTGCTGCCTTCTTCCCCAGTGTCAGCGTGCGCACAGATCTGGACGTTGCGCGGCAACAGCAGGCCGCGGAGCAACTGGGCCTCTTCGGCTAAAGCGAGCTGCAACGCCTGGAGCCGCCCCGGAGAAACCACGCGCGACTCAAGCTCGACAAGAGACCTCGCGCACCATCAGCCTTCCCCTGTCATCCTGCGCCCGCGGGCGCAGGATTTCGGCCCAGCCTCGCGCCTGAAGCGCCCCTGCGGCCCAGCCCTTCCCCTCACCAGCGGCGGTGGCTGGCTGCACGCGGGATGAGGAGTGAACACCTTCATGCGCCAGCCCGTATGCGACCTCTCGGGCTGGAGTAGCACACCGCCCGTGTCGCCTTGAGCTTGTCGCGCGACCTCGTTCGGTTCACCATTGAGCGACACCCGGCGCGACCGCGAGCTTTCACTGCGCGAGCACCTCGATACACTGCTCGCGTGAACGGCCAGAAGGTGGATGAAGGAACATGATCAGGCGAAGCCATGGATAGGGACGCATTCCGGCACTGGTCAACCGTGGCCGCCACGTGGGGAGCGGACTACCGGGAGCACATCCGGGCGTACCCGGTACGTGCCCAGACTGCACCAGGGGAGATTGCCGCCCAGATCCCGGACGCGCCGCCAGAGTCACCAGAGGCGATGGCGGATATCTTCGCGGACTTCGAGCGCATTATCCTGCCGGGCATGACCCACTGGCAGCATCCGCGCTTTTTTGCCTACTTCCCGGCCAACGCCGCCCCGCCGTCCGTCGTCGCGGAGTACCTGGTCACCGCCATGGCCGCCCAGTGCATGCTCTGGCAGACCTCGCCCGCCGCCACCGAGCTGGAGACGCGGATGCTGGACTGGCTGCGCCAGGCCGTGGGATTGCCCGATACCTTCACTGGCGTCATCCAGGATTCCGCCTCCACCGCGACCCTCGCCGCTGTCCTCACCATGCGCGAGCGCGCGCTGGCCTGGAGTGGCAACCAGGACGGGCTGGCCGGGCAACCGCGCCTGCGCGTCTACGCCTCCGACCAGAACCACTCCTCCATTGATCGCGCGATCTGGATCTCCGGCATTGGCGCGGAAAACCTCGTTCGCATCGCGGTGAGCGGTCCGCTGCGCGGCATGGATCCCGCCGCGCTGGAGGATGCCATCAGCCAAGACCGTGCGGCCGGGTACCTGCCTGCCGGGGTCATTGCCTGCGTTGGGGCTACGGGAATCGGTGCAACGGACAACGTGCGCGCCGTCTGCGACATCGCCCAGCGGCATGACGTGATGACGCACGTCGATGCGGCCTGGGCCGGTTCGGCGATGATCTGCCCCGAGTTCCGGCGCCTGTGGGATGGCATCGAGCTTGCGGACAGCGTGGTCTTCAATCCGCACAAGTGGCTCGGCGCGCAATTCGATTGCTCCGCGCACTTCCTGAAGCACCCGGCGGACTTGCTGCGAACCCTGGCGATCCATCCGTATTTCCTTGACACGCACGGCGCGAGTGGCGTCACCGACTACTCCGAGTGGTCCATCCCGCTCGGCCGTCGCTTCCGTGCCCTCAAGCTCTGGTTCCTGCTGCGCGCCTACGGCCTGGAAGGTCTCCGCCAGATGATCCGCCAGCACGTGGCCTGGTCAGAAGCGCTGGCGGAGCGCATCGCGTCCACGCCGCACTTCACCCTGCTCTCCCCGCCAGTGCTCTCCCTCTTCGCCTTCCGCCACGAACCGCCTGGCGTCGGCGATCTGGATGG
>JALYWD010000561.1 GCA_030852885.1 Chloroflexota bacterium
GCGCTCATTGACTACCTGTTCGTCGATCCGCCCCTGGGCAGCTTTCCGCCCGAGTTTTCGGTGGCCCTCACGCAGAACGCCGGCGGCCAGCCCGAGCCGGTGATCACCGTGCTGACCGCACCGGGCGAGGCAGAAGAGGTCTATCACTTTGCGCCCATCGGGGCAGCGTAAATCACTTTGACGCCTCGTTCATCCATCGACCACCGGAGGTTCCAATCATGCTTCGTCAACCATTCCTGAGCCAGGACGCGCGTCCTGTCGAAGCTTCTCGCGTCGTGCCGTCAGGCCAGGGGGCGGCCTTCGGCCGCCGCCGGGCTCTGCACGCGGCCGGGGTCGGGCTGTCAACGCTCGCCGGCATCGGGCTCCGCCAGACCAGCGCCGCGAGTCAACCCGGTGCGCAGCGCGCCGCACTGCCGGGCGCTGGGCCGGCCCTCGTGACCAACCAGACCCCGCCGGAGCTGGCCGACATTGATGCGGCGTTCCAGGACATCATGGCGCGCTGGGAGATGCCGGGCGGCCAGTTGGCGCTGGCCAAAGACGGCCGCCTGGTGCTCAATCGCGGCTTCGGCCTGGCCGATGTCGAGCGCGAGGAGCCAGTGCTCCCGAGTTCCCTGTTCCGCATTGCCAGCGTCACCAAGGCGATCACGGCGGTGGCGATCCTCACGCTCGTGGACGCGGGCGCGCTCGCGCTCGACGAGCCCGTGTTCCCGCTGATCGCGTTTCTGCCGCCACCGCACGCCACACCGGATTCCCGGCTGGACGTCGTCACGGTCAAGGACCTGCTGACCCATTCCGGTGGCTGGGACAGCGCCCAGAGCTGGGATCCGCAGGGCCTGCCCTTCGGCCGCATGGCGGCGGCCATGACCGGCCTCGCCGACCCGGCGGAGGCGGCGACCATCGTCCGCTTCATGCTCGGGGAACCCCTGGACTTCGACCCCGGCACGCGCCAGGCGTACTCAAACTTCGGCTTCAACGTGCTGGGGCGCGTCATCGAGCACGTCTCCGGTCAGCCCTATCAGGCCTACGTGCGGGACCATGTCCTCACTCCGGCCGGGGTCACGAACATGCGCCTGGGCCGGACGCGCCTGGCAGGCCGCGCGCCGGGGGAGGTGCGCTACTACGCGCCGCCGGGGCAGGCGCCGGGCTGGTCGGTTTTCTGGGGGGAGGGGTATGCCCCGTTCGCCTACGGCGGCAGCACCTACATGGAGGCCCTCGATGCTCACGGCGGCTGGATCGCGAGCGCCGCGGACCTCATCCGCTTCGCGACCGCCGTGGACGGCCAACGCGGGCCAGCCCTACTCACGCCGGAGGCGATCCAGACCATGCTGACCACGCCGCGCCCTCGCACCGAGACGCCCGGGACCGGTGTGCCTGGCGTCAGTGCCGAAGTCACGGCCGGACTTGGTTGGGACGTAATCCCGGTGGGGAGCGAACTCGAGTGGTCGCGGGTCGGCGCGCTGATGGGCTCCACCGCCGCCTGGGTGGCGCGCCGGCCGGATGGCGCTGCCGCCGCCTACACCTTCAACTCCCTGCCCCAGGACTACAACGCGTTCCTCAACGAGTCGATCACCGAACTGGGGCAGGCCATTGACGCCATTGACGTCTGGCCAGAAGGGGATCTCTTCGCCGGGAGTCTTTGATGCCTGGTGTGAGGCGTCCGCGTCGTGACGTCGCCCGGATGCTGTCGGCAGTTACGAGAAGTCGGTGGTGTGCAGGTCTTTCAGGCGTTGCAGCACGGCCTCCCGCGTGACGCCGGCTGCGCCGCCCGGCACCTTCTCCACCCAGTGCGTCTTGAAGCGGCCCGTGCTGCGTGCGTCCCAGACGGGCACGACCTGGCCGCTGGTGATCTCCGCGATCAGGGTGGCGGTGATGCGCCCATCCGGCCGCCCGATGTGGACCATGATCTGCGGGCCGTCGATGTGGTCCAGGAAGGGCGCGACCTCGATCTTGCTGTTGTGGTCCAGCATGTACGGCTTGAAGTCCTCGATGGCGGGCAGCACCTCGGCCTCCAGCAGCGTGCGGGCTTCCGCCACGAGGGCAGCCCGCACCTCCGGATCAAGCTCCGGCAGCGGCTTTTCCACAATCGGGCGGGGACGACGAACCTGACGACGTGCCATAGTGCTTGCTGCTCCCTCGTGCGTGTATCAGCTTCCGGCGCGGACGCCCGTCCCATAGATGAACGCGTGCGGCGTCTCGTGGACCTGCACATCCAGCCCGGCGGCGCGGCAGCGGGCCTCCAGGGCACGCGGCTCCAGGAAGTTCTTGACGATGCGGTAGGCGCGGCCATCGTTCAGCTTCCGCGTCAGCACCTGTGAGCCTGGCTCCGGCGGCAACTGGATGGCGGAAGGCTGCGCCGGCTTGATGCGCGGGTGACTATCAATGAAGAAGAGCTTGCCGCCCGGCTGCAGTGCTGCTGCTACCGTGCCCAGGAAAGGGTCAAGCTGCTCCTCCGGAACGTGCGAGATCCAGAAGCAGAAGCAGACGCCGTCGTACTGCTGGTCTGGCTGCCAGGCGAAGAGATCGGCCAGCAGGTAGCGCACGCGCCCCTTCCCCACCCTTGCCTCATTCTGGGCAACCATCTCCGGCGCGATATCGATGGCCGTCAGGCTATCGACCGTGCGCAGCAGGCGCTCCGTCCAGATGCCGGTGCCCGGCGCAAGCTCCAGCACATCGCCGGTGAATCCCAGCGCATCGAACGCCGCGAATGCCTCCGCCACGTCCGCGAACCAGGCGGCATTCGCCTCCTCACCCTGGTCGTAGCGGCCCTGGCGCTCGAACCACTCGTCGTACTCCGGCGCGCGGTCCCGGTAGTACTGGGCCATTTCGGCAAGGATGTCCGGGGAAACAGTGTGACTGCTCATGCGAGTAAGTATGCGGGATGGCGAACTGATGGCTTACCGCGCCGCTCGCAGCCCTTGGGGTCGGCTACTCCGCTTCGATTTCGCGCAACAGTACCTCCACCTCCACGCGCAGAACCGGCAAGGATTGTTGCACCGCAAGCCAGAGCGCCGGGTAATTGATCCGGTCATAGCCATGGATCAAGGCATTGCGCAACGCGACGATCTGGTTGCAGGCGCTAATGCGTTCCGTCAGTTCCGGTGCGTGCCGGCGCAGGCGGTTGACTGCCTCCCCGATAATCTCGAAGTTTCGCTCCACGGCCTGCCGGGAGCGCCGGTCTGCTTCGAAGGCCTCGAACGTCATCCCCGCCGTATCGGCTTCGATTTAGCCAGCGGCCTCGCGGATCTGTTCCAGTGTTCCGGTGACATCAGGCGGCATAGAGCAACCTCCGGGTATCGCGGATCGCCTCAATAAAGCGCGGCTTGCGTACGGCGTCCGCCATCACCAGATCGACCGGCCGCTCCAGCAGCGCCTCCAGACGGCCGTTCAACTCGAAGTAGCGGCCCAGCCACAGACCAAAGTCGTAGTCTTGCGGGTACTCGACCAGCAGATCGATATCGCTCGTCTCGGGGTCGAAGCCCGAGGTGAGAGCAGAGCCAAACAACTCCAGACGTACGACGCCGTACTCGCGACAGAGCGCGCGTATCGCCTCCAGGTGCGCCTCTACCGCCTCAGGCAGCGGCCCCAGCGCGGCCAGTGGCAACCGTTCGGGTTCTGGTTGCGCCATGAGCTTCCTCCTGCTGCGCGAGATGCAGGTGAGCGTAGCATTGGAAGGACGGCTTCCATACATGCTGTGCCCCCCTTCCTGCAAGGCTTGCGTGTGAGTTGCGTTGGCGGGGTGGGCTGGGGCAGGCGGACTTTTCGCGTTAGGATCACATCAGCGAACGACGCATCCGCCCAGTACGAGAGGCGCTACGCCATGAGACTCGGTTTCTTCACCGCCGCGCTGCCCCAGATGACCCTCTCCGAGATCGCCACCTGGGCCGAGCACAGCGGCTTCGGCGCACTGGAGATCGCCTGCTGGCCAGCAGGCGGCGTGGAGCGGCGCTACGGCGGGGTGAGCCATATCGACGTCGTCAATCTGGACCAGGCTGGAGCGCGTGCTATTCGCCGCGAGATGGATGACCGTGGCCTGGTGATCTCTTCACTTGGCTATTACCCCAACCCGCTCGATCCCGACCCGGCGGTGCGCACGGCAGCGGCGGCGCATATCAGGGCGGTCATCGACGCGGCGGTGCTGCTGGAGGTGGAGATCGTGGGCGCGTTCATAGGGGCGGACCAGCGCAAAAGCGCCACCGACAACCTGGAGGACTTCGCCCAGATCTGGCCGCCGCTCGTGAAATACGCCAGAGAGCGCGGAGTGAAAATCGCAATCGAGAACTGCCCGATGCTGTGGAAAGACACCTGGCCGGGCGGCTCCAACGTCGCCTACTCGCCGGCCATCTGGCGCAGGATGTTCGAGATCATCCCGGACGAGAACTTCGGCCTCAACTACGACCCCAGCCACCTCATCTGGCAGATGATCGACTACATCCGCCCCATCGAGGAGTTCCGGGAGCGCATCTTTCACGTCCACGCCAAGGACATGGAGATCAACCGCGAGCTGCTCTACGAGGACGGCATCCTGGGCTGCGGCTTCCGCTGGGCCATCCCACGCCTGCCCGGCCTGGGCGAGGTGCGGTGGGACCGCTTCATGGCCGCGCTGTATGCCACCGGCTACGACTTCGTGGTCAGCATCGAGCACGAGGACCGCCAGTTCGAGGGCACCGAAGCGCTGGTCAAGCGCGGGTTCTACCTGTCACGCAATGTGCTGGCTCCGCTGATGGTGTAGGCGAGGCCGCGTAGAGGGAAGCCGACTCTCCGGCTTCCCTCGTGATGTGCGGTCGCGGATCTGGCGGTCAGCATTCAGCGATAGCGTCTGAGTGACGCTGAACTCGACACCAGGTCAGTCCTGCTGGAAGCAATAGAGGGAATTGGCGCTGTTGCAGGCATCGAAAGAGGCCTCGGTCCAGTCCGCGTCCTGCAGTGCGGAGAATCCTATGTTGCCAGTGAAGGCGTTGGTCCCCACCGTCCAGTTCTGGCAATGCTCGTTCGTCACCCCGCCCGGCGTGCCATTGGTTCTGGTATTGGTCCAGGTGGGATTGCTGATGACCGGCTGATTGCACTCGCTCAGCACGAGCGCGGCAGCCAGGCATTCGCCTGTGGGGCCAGCCTCACAGGTGGTGAGGTCGGTCCAGTCGCTGGCGATGGAGACTCCATTCACCAGTTGATACCCTTGGGCGGAGCAGCTTGCGGCCGTGCAGCGGAACCGCGAGGACGGCGCATCGGTGCTGTTTGAGAGCCACGCCGTGTAGCTCCCCCAGAAGCCCCCAGCCTCCGCGCGGGCCTGGCACATGCGGTCCGCCCCAACCAACCCACCCATGATGCCATTCGAGGTGGTGCTGGTGATGAACGCCAGGCAGGGGCTGCATGTACCGTGCTCGACCCGTGCATCACAGCACCCACCGCAGGCAGGGCGGCCAGGACGCCGATCAGCCCGCGCCGGGTATTGGCGAACGCCAGCGTCCGCGAGAGCGCGTCAAAGTGCCGTGCATCCACGCTTCATCACCCCTGGGCCTCGCCCGTAGCCAGCCGATCACTGCATTGCGGAAGTGCTGTTGCGCGGTCTGGCAGTCGGCGGAAATTCTGTCTACCTATCGAAAGTGATATTTCCGGGCGGTCAGGGCGCAATCGGACCGGTCGAGGAGGAGCCCTCTCACTGATCTGGACTCGTGACCATTGACATTACACTTCATTTATGTAAGCTGTAAGAAAGTCTCTGCACCAGGTTCAACAGACTCGAAGGCCGCTCGTTTCTGCCCCTGGGTCGCCCTGTGCTGGTGGCGTGGGACTGACCAGGCTGGCGACGACGATGCGCCAGCGTTCTCCGTGGAGGTGTCATGGACGTTCACCGCTTTGACACGTTGGTGCGGGCCTTGCAGCCGGCCAACCGGCGCTCGCTGCTGGGCAGCGCCATCGCCGGCGTGCTGGGCATCGCCTCACTGGCGCTGGAGCATGACGAGAGTGACGCCGCCAGGAGGCACAACCGGAACAACCGGAACAACCGGAATAACCGGCGGCGACGGCGCAGACGGCGCAACCGCAGGCGTACCTGGAACCTCGTGGCGTCGCCGCTCAGGGCGTCCAACGTATCAAACGGGGACCGGTTCGCGACCAACGCTTCCAGAGCAGACATCAGCATCGTCCAGCGTCGCCGGCGATTCCGGATTTGCGGCGAGTTCAATTATGCGACGACGGCTGTTCCCAATCGCAACATCGACGTCCGGGATGTCATTCTCCAGTTCGGCAATACGCGCAGCTCTACCCCTGCCGAGGTCACCTTCCCGGGTTGGTCCGGCTCCACCGGGAGCCCCTCGACGTGCCAGCGGATCGGCCAAAGCCTGGCGAACGATATCCGGCGTAATCCCGACGACTACTTCGTCAACGTCCGGACCAACAACCCGAATCACCGCAATGGCGCTGTGGCCGCGCCACTTGCCCGGAAGTAAGCGCGATTCCCATAAGCCCATACGAGCGTAGTGCTCCTGCACTGCGCTCGTCCCATGCCAAGGTGCGCCATGTGCGCCTGGCCGGCAAGGGACGCACGCGCCTGGTTCGCAATTCTGATGACCCGCGCAGGCAAGCCACGCGGCCCGCCGGACACCCGGGGTGGCACGATATAAGGAGGCGCGCATGGACGGGTTCCAGGGTGATCGCGAACCGCGGCGAGCACCGGATACCGCCTCGCGGCGGCGGGCGCTCGGCGCCCTGGCCATGAGCGTGGCGGCTAGCACGCTGGGCCGGTCCGCCCTCTCCGCCCAGGAGGCCACACCAGTTGCCTCCACCGGGAACTGGGCGGTGGTCGAAGCCCTGATTCTGGAAGCCGAGGCGACGGGCGGAGTGGTGGGCGTCGCTGTTTACGGGGCCGAGGGTGAGCTTTTCGCCCACAACGGCGACCGCCAGTTCCGGGCGGCCAGCACCATCAAGGCGCCGATCATGATCGAAGCCTACCGGGAGATCGACCAGGGGACGCTCAACCTGGATGATCGCTCTCGCCTGCGCGACGAGGATCGCATTCCGGGCAGCGGCGTGCTCAGCCACATGCATGAAGGGCTGGAGCTGACGCTCGCCGATCTCCTGCTCCTGATGATCGCGGTCAGCGACAACACCGCCACCAACCTGGTGCTCGACCTCACGGGTCTGAAGACCGTCAACGCCACCATGCAGTCACTGGGAATGACCAACTCGCTCCTCGGCCGCCGCATCCTTGGCCACCTGCCGAAACCCGGCGACCCCGAGAACTGGGCGACCCCGCGTGACTTCGCCGGCGCTGTGCACGCCATCGTCACGCATGAGGCCGCCACCCCCGAGAGCTGTGAACAGATGCTC
>JALYWD010000571.1 GCA_030852885.1 Chloroflexota bacterium
GTCAATATCGTGGTGTAGGGAGTGTGTCGTTGGCGGGATCGGGTATTCTGACCGGCGTAGGATAGCTATGAGCCGACGACACTTTTCTCTCACACTTGAACCTGACGTTGCCGATCTGTTTGGGGACAGCCCCGAGCAGATCGCGCAAAGCCTCCTGGAAGCAGGAGTCCTGGACCTCTACCGCCGCCATGTGATTTCACGTGGCCGTGCAGCAGAGATCCTGGGGCTCAACTTCGAGGAGTTCCTGCGACTCTCCAATGCGGCGGGAATCCCTCATTTTGACTTTGACGCTGAGGACATTGAGTATGAGTTGCGTGCCGCACGACGACCGTGACGGCTGATATCGGAGTCTTTGACTCCAGCCCGCTCATTTCGTTCTATCAATCTGACACGCTGTGGCTTCCTGAGGCGCTATTTGCGCGCGTTCTGGTGCCACCGGGCGTTGTACGTGAGGTGCTTCCATCTCTTGGGCGCGTGCCCACCACGTTTGAAATCCACATTCCTCACGTGCGCCTACTTCTCCCGGGCACTCTCGGCCTCGGAGAACGAGAGGCAATCGGGCTTGCAATCCAGACAGGATGTGACGCTCTGGCGATCGACGACCGTCCAGCCCGTAGAGCAGCAGTTGCGCACGGTCTGCCGGTGATCGGGACGTTCGGCCTCCTCCTGAAAGCCAAGCATCAGGGACTCATCGGAGAAGTCGCCTCGATAATGACCGCCATGGTGGAAGCGGGACACTACGCTTCCAACGAACTCCAGATAGCAGTGCTCGAAGATGCTGGGGAGCTGTAGCTGGCTCTCTCCATTGACCAGATTTGCGCAAGCCTCGTCAGCCCAGCTTGAAGCGCACCCGGCCACCCTCTAGCCTTGACGCACCGTCCCTGATGCATCCTTGCGAGGCGTTCTCATGAGTCAAATCCCGGTCATGATCAATAAGGAAGTGGTGGACCTGCTCGGCCTATCAGGCGAGCACCTGGAGCGCAGCGTCCATGAGGAGTTGGTGCTCGCACTTTATCGTCGTCACGACGTCTCGGCCATGCGCGCTTCGCAGTTGTTGGGCATGGAGTTCATGGCATTTCTCCGCTGGTCCGGCGAGCGCGGCGTACCTTACCTCGACATGACCGAGGATGAGTGGGAAGAGGAAGTCCGCACAGTCAGGGAGTTGAGCGCGAGCCTTGCCAGTCGTCGCTGACTCGAGCGTCCTGATCATCTTTCACCAGAGCGATCTCTCCTGGCTCTTGCCGGAGCTCTTTGTTGATCTCGTTGCGCCACCTGTGGTTGCGCGCGAGGTGTCTCCATCGGTGGAAAGCTTGCCCCATTGGATGCGTGTGGAGGCTCCCGCAGCGATTCATGACATGGCTCGACATCTGGATGCTGGTGAACGGGAGGCAATCTCAGTCGCGATGGAAATCTCAGCAAACACCATACTGCTGGACGGTCTGCCCGCCCGAAAGGTTGCAACGCGTTTGGGGATTCACGTCGTTGGCTCGGCTGGGGTGCTGCTCCTTACGAAGGATAGCGGCTTGGTCACCGCTGTGACTCCTCACCTCAACACCATGCGCGCTAACGGACTTTACGTGAGCAATGAACTTTACGCACACGTCTTACGAACTGCTGGCGAAGCCTGAATTGCGGTATCCTTTCCCGCGCTGAGCCACATGGGCCAGGCATGCTGCGCGCGATGCGCTGAGAGGAGGCGACACATGACGATCCTTGTGGCCGTACTGTGCCCAATTGCCGCCTCGGCTGCCTGCGCCAGCTAGCATCCCCGGACGCTCCGCGCGTCCGCACCGCTCCTTCCCGAGCACATCAACTGCCTGCTGCGTGCTGGCCTCTGTCAGAGGTGGCGTTCCTTCTGTACGCAACCTTTTCTGACAGGAGCTACTGCGTTGCCAACGCTCGATCTCGTGGACCTCGATCATCTCGGGTTTTCATCGTTCTTCGCCGCACAGTTCGCGGAACTGCAGCGGCCTGACCTCGTTCCCGCGCGTATTGCCGCTGACGGCCAGAGTGTCTGGCCGCTAGCGGGGAGCCGGGCGGCGCTGGGCGAGCTTTCCGGCAAACTGCGCCATGGGTTGCCCCATGAGCAGCGTCCGGCCGTGGGCGACTGGGTGGCGGTTGCGGACAGCGATGACCGCGCCATCATCCATCACATCCTGCCGCGCCGCACTGCGCTGGTGCGGCGCGCAGCCAGCCTCGATGCCGTGAGCCAGGTCATTGCCGCGAATGTCGATCTGTTCGGCATCGTGACCTCCGCCAACCAGGATCTCAATCCTCGGCGCATCGAACGCTACCTGGCGGCCGTGTGGGAGAGCGGCGCTTCTCCCATGATCGTGCTGAACAAGGTTGACCTGGTCGATGATGTTGCGCCGCTGCGCGCGATGCTGGACGAGGTCGCGCTGGCCGTACCGGTGGTCGAAGTCAGCGCGGTTACCGGCGATGGCCTGGCGGACTTGCAGGCGGCGCTGGAGCCGGGCAAGACCGTCGCCTTTATCGGGTCATCTGGCGTGGGCAAGTCCTCGCTGGTGAACCGGCTGCTGGGCCGTGAAGCGCAATATGTCAGCGGTATCCGCCGGGATGATGCGCGCGGCCGTCACACCACGACCCGGCGTGAACTGCTCACGCTGCCAGCCGGCGCCGTGCTTATCGACACGCCAGGCATGCGCGAACTTGGCTTGACTGACGACGCGAGCGGGGTGGAAACCGCCTTCGCCGATATCACCGAGTTGGCCGAAGCGTGCCGCTTCAACGACTGCCGGCACGAAGGCGAACCGGGCTGCGCGGTGCAGGCGGCGCTGGATAACGGCACGCTCTCGGCGGAGCGCTGGGAGAGCTACCGCAAGCTCCAGCGCGAAGTGGCGGCCTACGAGGCCAGGCAGAACCCGGTGCTGGCGGCGGAGCGGCGCCGGCAGTGGAAGATGATCACGAAATCGGTGCGCCATTCGAGCAAGGTGACGGGGAAGCCGCTGTAGTGATCGAGCGGTGAGGATGTGCGCGATGAGCGAGAGAGGTCAGGTCAGCAGCTTTGCCAGCGGCAGGGTGAAGCCTGGCAGAACTTCTTCGCTATCCAGCACGCCGTCCTCACCGATAGTGCTTGGCCCTTCGTCTTGCCGAAAGATGGTGGCTGTGCGCTTCGTGGGATCGATCAGCCAGACAAGGGATACGCCCGCTTGGAGGTACATCGTCGCCTTGGAGAGCGCGTCTGGCAAACGATCAGAGGGGGAGAGCACTTCGACCGCGAGATCTGGCGCCAGCGGAACGAAGGCCGCCGGAACCTCTGGAAGCCGCTCAACGCGCACGAATGCCGCGTCTGGGCTGCGAACCGTTGCTCTGTCGCCGAACAGGATGAAGCCGCCGTCAGCAGAGAACACATGACCGATCGGATGCGACTCAACATAGCTGTTCAGGTGATAACCCATACGGGAAGCAATCATCGACGAAAGTCCAGACGATGGCGTCACAGCGATGGGTTCTCCATCAATCAACTCCCATAGTCCCTCGCGGGCTTCGGCCTCGAACTCAGCGACGGAAAGTGGACGGGTAGCAACCATGGGTGCGGCCTTTCGGTCAGCGTTCAGTCCAGAAGGCGAGTAAGCGGCAGGGTAAAGCCAGGCAGGACATCCTCGCCATCGAGCACACCATCCCCCCCGATGGTCGCTGGCGACGACTCTTGTCGGAAAATGGTGGCGGTGCGCCTGATGGGATCGATCAACCAGACGAGCGGTACCCCTGCCTGCAGGTACATCGTCGCCTTGGAGAGTGCGTCGGCCAACCGGTCGCTTGGAGAGAGCACCTCCACGGCAAGGTCTGGCGGAATGGGAACGAAGGACCCGGTCAGTTGAGGGAGGCGTTCAAGTCGCACAAAAGCTGCGTCTGGAGCACGTACGGTATTCCGATCA
>JALYWD010000580.1 GCA_030852885.1 Chloroflexota bacterium
CTTCGACCCCATGGGCATCGGCTTCGATGCCTCCAACCGCCTCTACGTCGCCGATGCCGACAGCGACCGGGTGGATGTCTTCGCGCCAACGAACTGAGCCATCTGGATGATGTGATGCCTTGCTGCCATCGTATGGCACCAAGAGCGCCCGGCGATAGGCTCACCGCAACCGCCGGGAGGTGGATCGGGTAGGCCAGCGGAAGGTGGGGAACGCGGCGCGCAGGAGGTGCTGGATGACGATGATGCTGGCGGCCAGGAACACGTAGAAGTCAACGACCGCCGCGCTCCGTTCGGGGCAGCGCCGCAACCGGCCAAAATCGTTGAGCCAACGGCGGGTGCGCTCCACGACCTACCGTTCCCCGACGTGGCCTGGCGCCGCAGAGCCGGTGGGCCTATTGCCAGGCGCTCTTACGTGCCCTCGCCGGTCAGGAGCGCCAGCTTCACCTCGCCGATCGCGTGCTCGACCTGGATCCCGCGTGGGCAGACCTCGGTGCAGTTGAAGATGGTGCGACAGCGCCAGACCCCGGTGGTGTCATTCAAGATGTGCATGCGCTCGGCAGCACCCTGATCCCGGCTGTCGAAAATGAACCGATGGGCGTTGACGATCGCCGCCGGTCCGATGTAGCCGGTGTGAGGCCAGGTGATCGGGCAGGCGCTGGTGCAGGCGGCGCAGAGGATGCATTTCGACGTGTCGTCGTACCGCTCCCGCTCCTCGATCGACTGCAAACGCTCCTCAGCGCTGGGGGCCTCGTCGGCGATCAGATACGGTTTGATCGAGCGGTATTCGGCAAAGAATGGCTCCATGTCGACGACGAGGTCCTTGATGACCGTGAAACCGATCAATGGCTCAATGGTGATCGCTCGGCCCAACTCTTTGAGCAGGAGCTTGCAGGCGAGGCGGTTGCGACCGTTGATCCGCATCGCGTCCGAGCCACAGACCCCGTGGGCGCATGAGCGGCGATAGGTCAGTGTCCCGTCCTGCTGCCATTTGATGGTATTGAGCACATCGAGCACCCGGTCGGTTGGCTCCGCCGTGACCGCGTACTCGACGAAGTAGGGAGCTTCGTCGACGTCAGGGTTGTAGCGCTGGATGCGCAGTGTCACGTCCATGAGAGCTCCATCCCGATCGCCAGCCCGTCAGCGGAGGCGCACGGGCAGGTGCGCGACCCCGTTGCTCGGATAGACTGCCCGGCTCACTTGCTGCGTGGAGTCGAGTTCGATCACGGTTGTGCGGGCCAGCAGCTCTTCAAGGGCAACTCGCATCTCCAGCCGGGCCAGGGGAGCACCAAGGCAATCGTGAATACCCGCCCCGAAGAGCAGGTTGCCGGAGGGGTCACGGTCGAACCGGACCGCGTCGGGATCGGCAAAGGCGTGTTCATCCCGGTCCGCGGCGATCCAGTTGAGCGAGATCTTCGCGCCAGCGGCGATCGCCCGGCCCTCGATTTCCACCTCGCGCGTCGTGGTTCGCCGGTTGGCCACCAGCGGACCATCAGCCCGGAGAATTTCATCGATCGCAGCGGGCAGCAACGATGGCTCGCGGCGGAGCTGTTGTTGCGCGTCCGGATGCTCAGCGAGGTAGAGGGCGAGATTGCCAACCGCTGCCGCTACCGTGCCGTGACCGGCCGTCCAATTTCGGAGCACGCTCACGATGTCCTCTTGACTCAGCGGCTCACCCTCGACCTCGGTCTCCAGGAGGCTGGTCGTGACATCCTCGGTTGCGCGCGCGCCGGCCTCGCGACGAGCCTGGAGCGCGGCCGTGACGTATCCGGTGAACTCGCGCGCAAGCGCTGCTCCCTTCTCCCGGTCGCGTGATAGCGCCGCCTCCTGATTGCCGTGTGTCCAGCCCCGCAGCGATTCCCAGGTCTCGGGTGGCCAGCCCAGGAAGGCGCAGAGTGACTTGATCGCGAACGGTTCGGCGAACGCGGTGATGAGTTCGGCATCCTCACGTGCCAGCAGCGCCTGCACCAGGTCCACCGCGATCCGCCGGCAGTCCGGCTCGAAGGCCCTCATCGCCTCGGGAAGGAAATATGGGGCAAGTGCACGCCGGTACAAGGTATGCTCGGGCGGATCCATGCCGTTGGGCACGGCGCGATGCCGGGACGCACTACTGTAGAGGTCGGGGGCAGCCAAGACCTCGACGACGTCTGCATGGCGGAACAGCGACCAGTCCAGGAAGTCGCTGTAGGCAACGGGGCACTGCTCGCGCATTTCATCATACGCATGGCGCTGATCGCGCAGGACGGCGGCGTCACGTGGATTCCAGTCGGGGGAGGGGCGGGTGGACACGATCACTCCTCTTGGGGCGCCGTGCGGGCCACTGGCGGCGGAGGAATGGACCGTTGCCACTGAGCGGGCCTACCGGAGGCACTCTCGGCTGAGCGGCGCCTGGAGTTCCAGCGTCTATGACCTGTGGGTGTCGAACGTGCCCTTGCACGGCGCGGCGTGCTCAAGCGGCAATGTCCCCAATGCTAGCACGTGTCCGCGATGAGCCTCCGCGGACTCTGGCCGCGAGATCAGCGCGGCACTACGGGACATCGCTGGAGGGGGAATCGACTCGTCCGCCGCGGACGACGCTTTGCAGCACCTGATTCGGCTCGGCCAGACTGAGATGCAGGCATTCGATGTAAGCCAGCACCTCCAGGCGATCTTCGTCGCCGGCGAACTTGCGGGTGAAGCCAGGGCCGGTGGCTCCAGTGTGACGTCATTCCACGCCGATCCTGCCACCCTGATATCCTCATCGCCTCAGGCTTGCGGGTGCAGCGCGCAGGAGCGCGGGGAGACGAGAGCAACGTGGCGGATCAGGGTCAGGTTCCGGATCGGGAGCAGCTTCTCTTCGGGGTGCAGACGCCAACGCAGCGGCCGTTCCGGGAACTGGCGGAGCAGTGGACCTTCCTGGAGGGCCTGGGGTTCGATAACCTCTGGCTGGCCGATCACTACGTCCCGCCCTTCAAGCTGGATGGCCCTATCTTCGAGCCGTGGACGCTGCTGGCGGCGCTGGCCCTGGTCACGAAGAACATCCGCTTCGGCGTGCTGGTCTCCTGCAACACGTTTCGTCATCCGCCGCTCGTCGCCAAGGAAGCGGTCACGCTCGATCACATCTCGAACGGACGGCTGGAGTTCGGCCTCGGCGCGGGCTGGTTTGTCCCGGAGCACGAGATGTTCGGCATCCCGTTCCCGGGCAACGCGGAGCTCGTCGGACGCTTCAAGGAAGCCGTCGAGATCTGCAACGCGCTCTTCACCCAGGATGTCACCACCTACGAAGGCGAGTACTACCAGATCCGCGATGCGCCGTTCCGCCCGGCCCCGGTGCAGGACCGCATCCCGTTCACCCTCGGCGCGCATGGGCCGCGCATGATGCGCATTGTGGCGCGCTACGCGGACCGCTGGAACTCGATCGGCACCGTGGAAGAGATGGCCGCGCGCAACACCTCGCTGGACGAAGCCTGCCTGGAAGTGGGCCGGCCACCATCTGAAGTGCTGCGCTCACACCTCTACGTGAAGGGGATCCTGCCGCAGGAAGTGAACCCGTGGGAATCGCCGGAGGCGCTGCGCGATTTCGTGGGCCGTTTCTCCGAGGTTGGCATCCGGGAGTTCATCCTGCAGCCGCCACCGGGCACCGAGCCAGCCCAGATCGAGCGGACCGCGGAGACGATTGCGGAGTTGCGCGCGGGCGGGGTGCGGTAAAGCGGATTGCCCTCACCCCAACTCTCTCCCGGTGCGTGGCTGACAGGGGGAGGGAGTGCGGAACAGACTGGGCTGGCGGCCAGAAACCCTCACCCCCAGCCCCTTGTATGTTCGTTCCTAGCCCGTCGTCGTCGTAATCGGCGATGATGGGGCGGTCGATCCCGGTGGGGACCGACGACGGTGGTGCCCTCCGGACCAGCCCGTTTGCCCCGGGAACGCACGAGTTCGTGGGAGAGCCAGGAGCGGTCTGGAGGACGCCCCACCCAGAGCCCGAACGGGTGCCGGGGCCAGCATGAGCCCGCATAGGCAAGGATGGGCGACGTGGGGCGGGCGCACCGCACGCAAGGAGCGGCAGATGGGCGAACGCTGGATCGGCATCGATGTCTCCAAGGCCTGGCTGGATGTGGCGGATGGCGCCACGGGGGAGTGCACCCGCGTGGCCAACGTGGTGGCGGACATCAGCGCGCTGGCGGCCCGCCTCGCGGCCGATCCGCCGGTGGGGATCGTGCTGGAAGCGACGGGCGGCTATGAGCGGCGCGCGGTCACCTTGCTGCGTGCGGCGGGCCTGGAGGTGGCGGTAGTCAACCCCCAGCAGCCGCGCGCTTTTGCGCGGGCCAGTGGGCAGCGCGCCAAGACCGATGCGCTCGATGCGCGGCTGCTGGCGCGGTTCGGGGAACGGATGCAGCCCGAGCGGCGTCCGCAGGCGGCCGAGATCACGCAGGATGTGGCGGATCTGCTGGATCGGCGGCGGCAATTGCGGGAATGGCAGACGGCGGAAGGCAATCGGCGCGAGCATCTGCCACCCCGGCTGTTGCCCGGGTCGGACCGGCTGGTGGCAGTCGTGGCGGAGGAGTTGGCCGAGGTGGACCGGCTGCTGGAGGAGACGATCGCGGGCCATCCCGAGCTGGCGGCCAAGGCCACGGCGCTGCGCTCGATTCCCGGCGTGGGCCCGGTGCTGGCGGCCACGCTGCTGGGGGACCTGGCGGAACTCGGGACGCTCACCCGGCAGGAGGTCGCCGCATTGGTCGGGGTGGCGCCGATGAACCGGGACAGCGGCGGGCGCACCGGCCAGCGGATGATCGGTGGGGGGCGCAGCCAGGTGCGCGCGGCGCTGTATATGGCGAGTTTGAGCGCGGTGCGGCATGCGGCCTTCAAGCCCTTCTATCAACGGCTGCGCGCGCAGGGCAAACCCACGAAAGTGGCGTTGGTGGCCGTGATGCGCAAGCTGATCACCATCGCCAACGCCGTCGTGCGGGATGGGGTGCGGTGGTCCCCACCACCTGTCCTGAGCCCGGTCCCGGCGACGGTCGCCGCTTGACACGCAACACGGGTGCTCTCCCGGTGCGCGGGAGAGGGGAGACGATGCGCGAAAGCACGTAGCCCACGACTACGGGTTGACGACGGCCTTGAGGAAGCCCCGCGGCTTGTTCTCAAGGGCGCCGTAGGCGAGATCGACTTCATCCAGGCCGTAGCGGTGCGTGACCAGGGCGCCGATATCCAGCAGCCCGCGCGTGGACAATTCCAGCCCGATGCGCATGCTCTCCATCAGGTCCGCGCGGCGGCGGACGTGGGCATTGACCACGTCGATGGCCTTCCAGTTCCACATGCCTACATCGACCTGGCGCGGTCCACCCTGGTGATAGCCGAGGATGGAGAGCACCCCGTGGGCACGCACCAGTTCCCCGGCGAGCGTCAACCCGGGCTGGGTTCCTGATCCCTCCACAACAACATCGAAGCCACGGGTGCTATCCCAGTCGCTGAAACGGGTGAGGAAGAACTCGTCCGGCAGCTCGGAGGGGTGGTAAACCTCGTCCGCGCCGAACTGCTTCGCCGCCT
>JALYWD010000741.1 GCA_030852885.1 Chloroflexota bacterium
GCGGGCTGCCCCGGCGCGACCTCGAGTTCATCTTCCCAGCCAATGAACTCACCCCGGAGCGGATGATCGCCAGCATGGCGAACTTGCCGCTGACTGCCCCATTTGGGGAGCGGTACCAGTACAACAATCAACTGGTCGCGGCCGGAGGGTTCGCCGCAGGCGTCGCTGACGGTGGATCGCCGGAGGCCCTTGGGCACTCCTACGCGATTGCGCTGCGTGATCGGGTGCTCAACCCGATCGGGATGCCCCGCACAACGTACGACCTCAGCGAGGTCGTGGCAGGCAACGACTACGCCAGCCCACACGCCGCGGATCTTTTTGGTGAGCTGCATCCGGTGCCGCTGCTGATGGACGACACCTGGCTGGTATCCGTGGCGCCGTCAGGCGCGCTCTGGTCGAGCGCGCGGGAAATGGTGCGCTACGTACAGACGGAACTCCAGCACGGCGTCGCGCCGGACGGGGCGCAGGTGGCCTCGCCTGTAAACCTGGAGCACACCTGGCAGCCGGGCGTGGCCCTTGCGGCTGTGCCGGGACCGCCATCCGTATTGACAGCCTTTGCCCAAAACTATGGGTTGGGCTGGGTGGTGGGAGCCTACGGTGGGCAGCGCACGATCTGGCACAGCGGAGGGACGCTGGGGTTCTCCTCGCTGGTCACCTTCCTGCCTGAGTCCGAGCTTGGCGTGGTGGTCCTGACCAATGGATCAGGGAGTGCCGGCCAGATGATTTACGCCGTCGTATTCCGGCTGCTGGAACTGCTCTTCGATCAGCCAGCATCGATGGATGCCCTGGTCGAGGCGAACCTCGCGGCCGTTGCGAAGGGGCGAGAAGAATTGCTGGCGACCTTGGGGCAAGTTGACCCGGCGGCGGTGACGCCGTTCCTGGGGACGTACAGCAATCCTGACCTGGGCGACCTGACGTTGACGCTGCGGGCGGACACCCTGACATTCGCAGCCGGCCCGTACCGCTCGGCCCTGCTGCCGCAACTGGCAGAGGACGGATCGGTGGCTGGCTACCTCCTGGTTGATCCGCCCATGTCCGGATTTCCCCCGCAGATGAGCATTGCGCTTGAGGAAGCTGGCGGCACGCCACGCATCGTGATCACCGCGCCAGCCGACGCGGGGGACCCGGACCTGGTCTATGTGTATGAGCAGGTGGGGGCGATGGCGACGCCGACGGCATAGGCGGTGACCTGGGCTGCCGCGGAATCGCGAAAATCCTGGCCAGGCACCATGTTGACAGATCACAACGCGAGAGGCGCCGGCAACCCTGGCGTGGAGTTCAAAGGAGAGCCGCCGATGATTTACGTGAAGAACGACGAAGAAGCTTACGTCCGTTGGCTCGACGCAAATGCCAACGGGTTCGTCGTGAATATGCACACGCTTGGGAAAAACAAGTCACTGCTGCACCGGGCGCGTTGCATGCATCTGTTCCCGCCAGAACCTGGAAAGGTGCACACGATCGCCTATCCAAAGGCGTGTTCGTGCGACCTGGAAGAGGTTCGGCAATGGGTCATTGACAGCGGTTCTGCAATCGAACTCTGTACAACCTGCAAGCCCTGACATCAGGGACACGCTGCATTGCCTTTCATTCCTGGAGCGCAAATCTCCGGGAAAGCGATGGCACATGTCCAGATTGTGAGCAAGGGTCAATTCCGCCTGTCGCATGATGGCCTGTCTTGAGCAGCGCAACCGATTGCCGGTTGATACACTCCCCCGGTTGATCGCATGAGTGTTCAGAGAGGACCCCAGCACATGCCCCGCGAGTTGATCGCGACCGCTCCCCGCACGCCCGCGCTGCGTGCGTATGAGGAGGCACCCCTTCAGCCAACGCAGGTGCGGATCAAGCCGGAACTTGCGTCGCCCAAGCACGGCACGGAACTGGTGGGGTATCGGAATGATCCAGTGGCCAGCAAGCCGTACGACTTTGCGCTTGGTGCGGTGATGCCGCAGCCGCCGGAGACAGCGCTGGCAAGCTTCCCGAAGCGGCTTGGCAATATGGCGGTCGGCGTGGTGACGGAGATTGGGCCGGAGGTAACGCGCTTCCAGGTGGGAGACCGGGTTTTCGGGCACTTCCCGATCCGCGAGACGCAGACCGTGGATGAGACGGCGGTCGATCTGCTGC
>JALYWD010000698.1 GCA_030852885.1 Chloroflexota bacterium
ACGATGATCATGGTCAAGGTCATTGGCGCGGCGGAACCGGCGCCAGATGGATCGATGGTGACCCGGCCCGCCAAACGGCCGTCTGGCAGGCGCACGACGTCGTTCACGGCTTGCACAGTGATGCGCAGCCCGCCCGGCCCCCCCACCATCGGCGAACGTTCACTGAGCAGCCGGCGCACACCGTCCGCCGAAAAGAGCCCCAGCAAGCCGCGCGTATCGCCCGCTGCCAGACACGCGCTCCACTGTGCGACCAGGTTTCCCATGGGGGCGCGCTCCGCCGGAGGCACCACCTCGCCCTGGGGGTTCGCCACCGCCTCGTCGATCCGCGCTGGCGTACTCAGCACCGCGACCAGACCCGTGGCACTCGCTGGCAAAGCATTACAGCCGGGTAGCGCCGTGACGGCGCCGCTGCCTTGCGTGAGGAGCGACAGGGCAAACAGTAGTGCGCCAAGTCCAGAACGTACTGCGCGATTCATTTACGTAGGGGGTCGATCGCCAAGATTAATCGTGATCTCCCCGCCAGTCGCAATGGCCCAGGCGATAGCGATCAGCAATTCAGAGAGAAAGAGCACCACGATCATCGCCACAATGCCAAGAAGGCGCGCGGACCACCCGGTGAAGCGGCGGAAATACCACTGGCGGAAGGCAAGGAAGATGCTGAACGCCGCGAGAGGAAAGAGAATCAGCGGGTTCGTCAGCGCCGCCCAGACCGCAAACAGCACCGTCGCTAACTGCATCAGCACCGCAAACGCGGTCATGCGGCGCGAATGACTCTGTGGGAACGCGGCCTTGCGGAACATGTGCAACTGCAGGTCTTCAGGCCACTGATGATGCATTTCCACCAGCAGCGTCAGGGCCGCGGCAAAAATCAACGCCTGGATGTAGGGATTCAGGACACCTTCAGCCGGTAGCGCCTTCAGGGCGATGGCCGAAATGCTGATGAGGAGGCTCGCGTTGGAAAGGAGAGACGCATTCTCCTTGAGCCAGTCTCGCAGCTCGGAATTGGTGTTGCGCTGCTTTTCCGCGACCTGCTGTGTGGCCCCTGTGCGCGGGCCAGCTGCGCGTGGGCGTCGGTCTATCCGGGCCGGCCTGCGTTTGATGCGAGACCGCGTGACTGAGCGAGGCGACGTACGTTCGCTCTGCCGGCGAGACTCGTCAGAGTCCTGAACGTCTCCGTCATCCTGGCCGGCCTGCATGTTTGCTTGCAAGGCCAGTCCGACCACCACCATCCCGGTCGTGAGGTCAGGACCAGTGTTAGCGGATGCGCCAGAGGCTCCCGCGTTGCCGTCCATCTTGATACTCATCGCGTCGATTCTGGCACGCGCTCACACCGTTCAGCAATTGACGCCAGCGTGCGCACCGTGCGACCGGGCGTAAGACAGGACTGCGACACTGGGCGCGTTCTCAGCGAGAACGTTTCCTTCCGCCCAGGATCACGGCGGGCCGCGGGCCATGACACGCGGCCCCCGCAACAGATTCGGCCAGGATCAGATGCCTACGACGTCAGCATCCCCAGGCGTTCGCCCAGCGCCTTGATGCGGAACCCGAGCACGATGGCCAGGATGCCGCCAACCAGCATGTAGGCCACGAAGAGCCAGGCCAGCGTCAGCATGCCCGCCAGGAAATTGTTGAAGACCAGGATGCCAAAGAGCACTGACAGCACGCCAAGGATGATGAGCAGCCAGTACTCTTCGAAGCGCTCACGCAACTGAACACCCCAGATGACCAGCATGATGCCCAGAATGATGACCCAGAGCGCGATCAGGTAGGTCACGATAATGGCTGCGCCGGCGGGGTTCGCAAACGCATAGATGCCGACGATAATGCCGATGATCCCGCTGATGATATTCATCAGGCGCGACGGGTCGTCCTTCTTGTTCGTGAAGGCCCCGACCAGCTTCAACGCGCCATCGATGACCAGGTAGGCGCCAATGATCTGGATGATGATGCCCGGGTTCGTGAATCCCACTGCCGCCAGGATCAGCATGGCGACGCCCTGGGCCAGGAAGAGCCACCAGCGACTTGTCACTGCCTCGATCATGCCTGTTTCTCCAATTCTCGCGGTGACGAACCGGGGGAAGCCCTGCACAAAGGGGCACGACGTTTCCGCCGTGCCCCCTGTTTCGACGTGCCGGGGCGGACCGGCCGGGAGATCAGCGACTTAGCTGACCGCGCCGATCTGCTGACCGAAGCTGCGCATGCGGAATGCCAGGGCAATCGAGAAGATGCCCGCCACCACCGCGAACGCCGCGAAGATGGTCTGCAGCGCGGATCCGGCGGCCAGCGGGTTCATGTAGGCCAGGATGCCGAAGATGATGGCCAGCACGCCAGTCAGGATCAGCCACCATTCATTGTCGATTTCCTTGCGGAGCGCAATGGCGGAGACGATTTCCAGGATACCGGTGACAATGGCCCAGAAAGCAATCACCCAGACGATGGTCAGGCCACCGATGACCGGGTTGCCGATAACGATCAGGCCCGCCACGATACCGAGGACGCCAACCAGGAGAAGCGGCCAGCGGCTTTGGCCAGTAGGCTGGGGGCCGAAGCCCGCCCAGAGCAGGCCAATGCCGTCGATCAGCATATACGCGCCGATCAAGGTGATCAGGAACACGATGTTCGTGAACGCGAGGATGCCCATAATGATGAGCAGGACGCCGCGCAGCGCGAGGACCCACCACTTCTTGGACATTTCAAACGCCAATCCGCCGGCGGCGAGCGCCGGCCCGGCGACCGATCGTTGACTCATACCAACCCCCCT
>JALYWD010000058.1 GCA_030852885.1 Chloroflexota bacterium
CCACCGACCAGGATCTCCGAGGTCTGCAAGGGAGCCACCTGATGCCTCCAGGGCGGGGCGATTTGCGCCGGTGAGCTCCCGACCGTCGAGAGAAGCATCACCGTCGCCAGCAGAAACGTTGTCACGCGAGAACCTCCACCAGTTGCCTGTCCGCGCAGAGCATAGCCCGGCGGGCGGTCAGGTGAGGGAGGGAGGTAACGCGCGCAACCGCGCGGCGATCTCGAGCAGCGTCGCGGCGCAGGCCGGTACGCCGGAGACATGAAGGTCGACGCTCTTGGCCACGATCTCCGGCGTTTCGGCAGCGAGCACCCCCACGCTCAGGGTGGCGGCCAGACCCTCCTCGCGCAGCGCGCGCAGGGCCACGAAGCCATCTACATCCGTGACATCGTCGCCAAAGAAGATTACACCGCGCAGCCCCAGATCGGTCACCAGCTCGCGGATAGCAGTGCCCTTGTTCACCGCCAGGGCGGGGCGCAGCTCCACGATCATCCGCCCGGGGAGGACGCGCAGCCCGTGCCGCTCCGCCGCGACCGCCGCCAGCGGCTCCAGCAGCGCCGCCGCCGCCGCCGGATCTTCCGCCAGCCGGTAGTGGACCGTTCCGGTGACGCCCTTGTTTTCGATGATCAGCCAGGGCGCCTCGCCAGCGGCATGCACACCTGCCTGGATCTCCTCCAGCGCGGCGGCAATGGCCGGGCGCGCGGCTTCCGCCACCGGGTGGGTCCAGCGCGCCCCGCGCACGATGCGCTCCAGGCCATGGTTCCCGACGTAGGTGAGCTGCTCCAGGCCGACCATTGCCGCCCCGTCCCCAGGGGCGCGGCCCGAGACAACCGCGACCGCCTCCAGCAGGTCGGTCAGCCGTTCCAGGGCCAGCAGCGCTTCGGCATGCACCACGGCCTCGAGGGGCGTCGGGGCAATGGCGCTGATGGTGCCGTCGATATCCGTCACCAGCGCGGCTGGCCGCTGGCGCAGGACCTCCAGGCAGGCCGTGACCACGGCGGGATCAGCCAGCGTCTCGGGGGCGTGCGCCAATTCATCACTCATGGGTCAACCCCGGTCCTGGTAGGAGTGGAGGGTCCACCCCGGACTACTGACAAAGAGATCGCGCACGGTGCCCTGGTCCACCACCGCCACGTGATAGACCAGCCCCTCTGGGGTGCCGGGCGGCCCGAACGGATCCGTGGGGGCGTTGAGGCGCACGGTGGCGCCGCTCGAGGGGCTCAGTTCCGCGTCTTCGTTGTAGCCGGCGCGGGCCAGGGTCAGGTGCATCTGCGCGAAGTCGACCTCATCCAGCGGCAGCGCCGGTACCGATTCTGGCGCAACTTCCGCCGGCTCGCTGAGACCGGTGTCACTGAAGTAGAAGGATTGTGCCTGCCGGGAGTAGAACGTGCCCTTCCAGCGGAACCCGTCCTCCAGGGGCGCACACCCAACCTGCATAGAAACCAGCCGCGCATCGGGGCGCCAGGCCAGCGCGACCTCGATGGCAGACTGAACACCGGCTGTCCACTCCTGGCCAACGGTCTCCAGGTCACGGATGCGCAGGCGGCCATCCGCGCAGCGCTGCGGCGGCGGGGTGAGGCGGAGCGCGGGGATCATCGTTGGTTTTGGGGTAGCGGTGGCTACGTCGGCGATGGATGGCGCGGGCGCGGAGATACCGCATCCTGCCAGCGAGATGACGCTGACCAACAGCAGGACGATCCAGACAGCGCACTGCGCACGTGGGGAGCGGATGCTCCGGTTCACTGTCCCCAACCTCGACCATAGAGCGTGGGCGGGATGTCGGCAGGCGCGGGCACGCCGCCGAATCTACCACATCGTCTCCCAGGCTCTTGTGCTGCCCTCCGCTGACGGCTGTCAGGATACGGATATACTCCGAGCATTGATCAGTTCCAGATGTGGGCGCCAGCGTGGCCTGAGCGGAGCAGGGGGGAATGCAGCTTTTCAACACGCAGACGGGCCGGGTGGAGGACTTCACCCCGCGTGATGGCGCGGTCGGGATGTACGTCTGCGGAGTGACTCCGTATGACACCACGCATGTCGGGCATGCCTTCACGTTCCTGACGTTCGATATTCTTGCCCGCTGGCTGCGGTACAAGGATATTGATGTCACCTATGTCCAGAACGTTACCGATATCGATGACGACATCCTGCGCAAGGCGAAGGAGGTCGGGCTTACCTGGACGGAGCTGGGTGACCGCGAGATTGCCAAGTACCTCAAGGATATGGAGGACCTGAACTGGGTTGCGCCGGATCACTACGTGCGCGCCACGGATCACATCCCCGAAATGCTGGAAATCACGCGGGCGCTGATTGACAAGGGCAACGCCTACGAGAGCGGCGGCAACGTCTACTTCTCCGTGGCCAGCGACCCGGAGTTCGGCAAGCTCAGCCATATCCCGCGGGACATGATGCTGCCCATCGCCAACGAGCGTGGCAACACCCCGGACGATCCCAACAAGCGTGATCCACTGGACTTCATCCTCTGGCAGGCCTGGCAGGAGGGGGAGCCCTCCTGGGATTCCCCCTACGGCCCGGGCCGTCCCGGCTGGCACGTCGAGTGCTCGGCCATGGCCAGCCGCTACCTGGGCCCCAGCATCGATATCCACGGCGGCGGGTTCGATCTCGTCTTTCCGCACCATGAGGCGGAAATCGCCCAGTCGGAGAACGCCTTTGGCGTGGAGCCGTTCGCCCGCTTCTGGATGCATGCGGCCATGGTGGGCTACAACGGCGAGAAGATGAGCAAGTCCCTGGGCAACCTGGTGCTCGTCAGCAAGACGCTCGAAAACTACACCGCCGATGCCGTGCGCCTCTACCTCTTCTCGAATCACTACCGCACCCCGTGGACCTTCGAGGATGAGGAGATGGACCGCTGGGCCTCCGTGGCTGGAGACCTGGTGGAGGCAATCGACCTGCCCGCGTACGGCATCGGGATTGAGCTCGATGTCAGCGCGGAGCGGGAACGCTTCCTGAACGCCATGGATGATGATCTCAACACGCCAGAGGCAATCACGGCGCTGCGAGAGATCGCCAGCGCCATCCTCGAATCCCCGGAAGATGACGACACGCGGGCCGCGCAGGCTGCGCTGCGCGAGCTGGGCGACGTGCTGGGCCTCACGCTGAACGGCGCCTGA
>JALYWD010000082.1 GCA_030852885.1 Chloroflexota bacterium
GCGTCTTCGAGCCGGGCCAGAGCTACGACATCGAAATCGATCTGCCCGAGGATCACCCCAGCGGCACGTACTGGTATCACCCGCACAATCACGGCAGCGCGGATATCCAGATCGCCAGCGGCATGGCCGGCGCGGTCATCATTGAGGGGGACTTCGCGGAGGTGCCCGAGATCGCGGCGGCCACGGAGCGCGTCCTGCTGGTGAACCAGACCGTCTTCGATGAGTACCGCCAGGTGGAGGGCTTCGAGACGGTCTTCCCGGAAGGCGCGACCCGCTTTTTCACGATCAACGGCCAGCGCGAGCCCATCATCCGCCTCCGCCCCGGCGAGGTGCAGCGCTGGCGCATTCTGCACGCGGGGTACCAGGACGACATCCTGATGAGCCTCGATGGCCATACGTTGCTGCCGATTGCCCGGGACGGTATCCGCCTCCCCGAGGTCGGCCGCTCCGTGGGTGTCACCCAACCCGCCAGCGTGGGAGAAGCACCGCCAGAAGCTATCCTCTTCGCGCCTGGGCAGCGCGTCGATGTGCTCGTGCAGGCAGGCGCACCGGGGGAATACCTGCTGCAGGCGCTCCCCTACTTCCAGGGCTACGACGCGCCGGCTGGCCCCCTGGCGCACATCATCGTGGAGGGCGAGCCGCTGGAGATGGCGCTCCCCACCGCACTGCCGCCGGCCCAGTTCGCGGACATCACCGACGATGAACTGACCGGTTCGCGAGAGATTCTCTTCTCACGTCATGCGCCCGAGGTGGACGCCGCCGGGCACTGGCGCGAGTTCGCGTTCATGGTCGATGACCAGCTCTTTGACATGAACGTGGTCGGCCAGACCATCGACCTGGATGCGGTCGAGGAGTGGACGGTCACCAGCAGCGACGACCACAACGACCACGTCTTCCACATTCACGTCAACCCCTTCCAACTGGTGAAGGTGAATGGGGAACCGGTCGCGCCAATCTGGCTGGACACGGTGATCGTGCCGCACGGCGGCAGCGTCACCTTCCGTACCCGGTTCCTCGATTTCACCGGGAAGTACGTGCTGCACTGCCACATGATGAACCACGAGGAACTGGGGATGATGCAGGTGGTCGAGGTGGTTTAGCTGCCCTGGCTCCCGCTCCCCTGATGCCAGCGATACAATCAGAAGCGATCCTGCGAGCATGGCATCGCACTGCTCCGCGCGTGGGATGGCGAAGTGGCGATCTTCCAGGACAAGGGCGGCGGCCACCGCTGGCGGATTCGGGCGCGCATCGGGGAGATCTTTGGAGACTCCGGGGAAGCCTATGCCAGCCGCTCCAACGTCCAGCGCGCGCTGAAGAGCGTCCGCAAGACCGCGCCCGACGCGACGGTGGAAGACGAATCGTAGGTCAGAAGCCAGCACCGTCAGAAGCATGACTGCGGTGTTGCCAAAGCCGCGACCCACCTGGCCGGGGAATTCCCGGCCAGGCGTGCCGCCAATGCGCTCAACGCGGTGAGTCGTGCTACTCGATGTCGTACCGCAGGACCGCCCCGATGCCTCCCAGCCCATCCAGCGCGGTGGCTGCAGCCGCGCGCGGAATCTCGCCACCACCGCGCGGCACATCGCTGTCCGCGCTGAGGGGCTCGGTGGTCTGGATCAACTCCACGGCCCCGCCGTTGAGCAGCGCCAGGCGCACCGCGTCGTCTTCCAGCTTCGTTACCCGCAGGTTCGCCACATCACCTCCCGCCGGGTGCTCGGCGGGGATCCCGCCCAGCCCGAAGAGCGGCAGGGTGTAATCCGCCCAGCCGGTGGCCGTGAAGTCATCGTTCATCACCAGCAATTGCACCTGGCCGTTGGCCAGCGCGCGCAGGGTATCGACCGCCCCGGCTATGCCAAGCGTCTGCGCGCCTACGTTGTCGGCAACCTTCTGCACGGCGTCGGTCTCTTCCTGCCGCTCCGCCGCCTCGATCATGGGCGCGACGATGGCCGCAATCTCGGCTGGCAGCGGATCCTTGCCGAGCACGACCCGCCCCAGCACCTTCGGCGAGACCTCCTTGTGTAGGTGCTCCGCGATAGCGGTGGACATTGGCTCTTCATCGGAGAGAATCAGGTAGTCAGGCGGCGTGCCGCTTTCCATGAACAGGCGGTTGACCTGCTCGGCTACCGTGCGGGCGAACGCCTCGACCCGCTCATCAGCGCGGTTCTGGTAGCGCTGCGCGTTGAGGCCGCCGGTGGACTGGTGGCGTGGATAACCGTCTGATTCGACCTGGATATTTTCGCTCCAGCCCAGCCGCTCAATGACCCAGACGTTCGCCTCCTGCTGGTTGGCATTGACGACGGCGAAGGTTGGGTAGTCCTCCGATGCATGCACCAACGGGCGCAGCGCCGGAACGCTCTCCACCACCAGGGACGGTGTTGGCGCGACATCGAGCGGGATGGCCTCGAAGACGCCCTGCTGGCCATCGGCCACAATGAACGCACCATTGGCGCTGAGATCGAGCTCGTTATCCACGAACGCCGTGATGCGGGCGAGGTCCGCCGCGAGCGCATCGTACGTCTCACCGCGCGGGCCGTGGCTCTCGACCAGCGTCTGGAGTTCTCGCTGCATCTGCTGCCATC
>JALYWD010000096.1 GCA_030852885.1 Chloroflexota bacterium
CATCTCGCCGTCGCTGAGCTGGGTAGTTAGGCGCTATTCCGACAACACAGCACAATGCGCCGCCAAACTTTGACGCTCTCGCTAGCCGTTGTCGGCCTAGCTGCACTGGTGCTGTTGGTCATGGCCAGCGCTTCGATCATGCCGTTCTACCGAGTCCCGAAGGCACCAACCGAACTCATGCGCGCGGCGATTCACGGGGACGTAAATGAGTTGAAGCGCTTGCTTGACACGGGTGTCGATGTAAATGAGAGGCGAGGCTACTCAACGCGCCTTGGGCTGATGCTAGGACACGGGCCGTCGATTCCAAAATACGGAGAAACCGCACTTCTGTTCGCCATCGATAGTCGCAACCGCGAAGCCGTGCGCACTCTACTTGATGGGGGCGCTGACACTGAAGTCAAGGACAGCGCAGGCAAAGGCATATGGGAGCATGCACTGGAAAACGCCTTCGATACCGGCTCTGATGTATTGCTCCTATTAGCAAATAGATTTCCCGTACCACCGAATCTCCCGGACCGTATTCTGAATTCTGCGCAACCAGGAGATCAGCTGGTGAATTTTGCTCTTGGGCTCCATCCTTCAGAGGATGCGCGCGAAGCAGCGCTGTGCAACGCCTCCAGGAATGGCGATATCGCATCAATGGACCTGCTGTTGCAGACCTTTGCCAAACCTCCGCCGAAGGCCTTTGATTGCGCAATGCTGGCTTGGGGAAGTTCAGGGAGTTCAGAAATGGGCAGGAGGGCAGTCGACTACTTGATCGCGTACGGCGCTGATCCAAGCGGCTACGTTGTACCTGCCTACCCGCCGGATAGGTCAAGGTATTCGTGTCCTCTGATCTGCATAGAAGCTGATGACCTGCGGAGATGCGCCGGTGGATGCGCGGCTCCCATTAGTGGGACGAACGGCAACGAATTAGGCGGCGGATACTGGATTCGCGGGTCAGGTTCAAATGGAAGGATGGAGGGCGACAGTCACTTTGAGCTCACTCTTCGTAAGTTCATAGATGAAAAACTCATCGAGTGCACCTTTACCATAGATGCAAGACTTCTTGGGCCTAGACGTCCGCCCTGCGCTGAATCGTTCGGGTCAGTGAGGGTCACTGTCATGCCCCAGTGACACGAGCGCTGGCGCCCCAGCGTGCTGAGAACTCATCTCGCCGTCGCTGAGCTGGGTAGTTGGGCGACAGGAAACGTTGTGCACAACCGGTCAGAAACCGCCACCTTAGGTGATTTGTCATGAACTTCAGCGATCTTGAAAAGGCAGCACTACAGCTCAACCAGCTCTACGAGCAGTTTGAGACCAAGAAATATGGCCGCATCTGGAGCACAGAGGAGCTTGCCCTTGGCTTCGTTGGGGATGTGGGCGACCTAGCGAAATTGATCCAAGCCCATAACGGCGTCAGAGCGATAGATGACTGTCACGCCAAACTCGGCCATGAATTGTCGGACTGTTTGTGGTCAATTATTGTGCTAGCGAACAAATGCGGCATCGACCTAGAGGCGGAGTTCATCAGGAACACCAGAGAAATAGGCGCATATGTGTCTGGCGAACTCAGCAAGTAGCCCATCACGCATGCGCCGCGCAGACACTGGAGCGCCTGCGGAAGTTCGCCCAACAACCGCATGCAGCGATCCGGGTGGCGATAGCGTGTACGCGCCCGATCGGTATCTGGGCATTCGTATCAGCGATGGTGCGCTGCAGCTTCGGCGTCCGGTCGCTGAGGCGAGCCGTTGGGCGTCATGAGAGATCGATTGCCAGCGCTAACGGCGTTTCTGATCGACGTTGAGCGCCTCAAGCTCGTCTCGCGTAAGGCGTACGTCAGCGACTTATCACGTCGGGAGAGCTCTGCAGAGCACAGTTGGCACCTTGCAATGGGGCTTTTAGCTCTCTCGCGTGAGCTCGACCTAGAGATCGATCTGAACAAGGCCTTAGTGATGGCCCTCATCCATGACACTTGCGAGATCGACGCAGGCGACTCTCCAGTGTATGGCCCCTCCCGCTCCGATCAGCACGAGGCAGAGCTAGCGTGCATTAACCGCCTCGCATCCCACGGGGTGAAATTTGGCGAGGAGCTGCGACAGCTCTGGCTAGAGTATGAAGCTCAAGAGTCCCGAGAAAGCCGTTGGGTGAAGGTATTCGATCGGATCATGCCATTTGTAGTAAACCTCGCGACGCAAGGCAAGAACTGGAAAGATCAATCCATTTGCCGCTCTCAAGTCCTGAAGGTCAACGCACCTGTGCGAGATATTGCACCAGAGATCTACGTCTGGATGCAGGAACGAATCGAGGAATGCGTGAAGTCCGGATGGTTGGTGGATGCTTGAGAAGAGCCCAGCATCGAGGTTAGACGCATGACGCCCAACTCTGCGCTGCAGCGAGCGGTGTTTAGCATAAAGTGCTTCTCCGCGGGCGACCGACCGCCGAGCGCACGCGAGCGCTGGCGCACCCGCGTGCTTCACGGGCATCTCGCCGTCGCTGAGCTGAGTAGTTATGCGGCCTAACCTCTCGCTGAGAGAAGCAAAAATTGAGGACGCTCCGTGCCTCGCCGCATTAGGCGTCCAAACCTGGCTTCACACGTACGCTACGGATGGCATACGGCCAACTATCGCGCGATACGTCCATGAGTACCTGACACCTGATGCCTTTCGCTCACAGATCGGTCGCCAGGACGCAGTCACCATCGTCGCTGAGATAGATGGGCACCTCGTCGGCTATGCCATGCTGGCACTCGGAAGGCCATGTCCAGTCCTCGATGCCAGCTCGTACCTGGACAAACTATTCGTGCAAGAGCCATTCTTGGGTCAGGGGGTAGGCTTTAGCCTTCTTGAGCGATGCCGAACCGAAGCAAAAAGCCGCGGCGACGAATCAGGCCTATGGCTTGCGGTGAATTCTCGTAATCAACGCGCTCGTACATTCTATTTGCGCCAGGGTTTCGTAGACATTGGCCGCACGCACTTTGATCTGTATGGCGAACAACACGAGAACCGCATCCTTCACGCACCGGCCGCATAACTCTGCGCGGCAGCGGTCGGGGAAGGCGTTAGCAGGAGCTAGACGTGCAAAGACCTAAGCTGTTGGACCTTGCTGTGAACCTCATATGGACGGCGTTGGTGCTCTCCGTCTTATCCGGCGCCCTGGCTACTTGGCGATTGAATCAAAACGGCGAGTTGGGCTCACAGAACCCCATAGCGCTCATTCTGTCATTCCTATTGATACTTGCATTCTTCTACCTTCTGACCCTGAAGTTGCGAGCAGGCAAGGGCTGGGCCAGGGCCGTTTACGTAACCCTCGCTCTGGCTTCCCTATGGAGGGTCATCGAGAACGTTTCTGGCCAGTTCCGCGCTTCCGCTGTAGAGGGCATTGTGATGATCGCTGGCTATGCCATCCTGTACGCAGCAGCGGTGATGCTTGTGACGCCCCAGGTGAATCAATGGTTCACGCGAAGGCGATAGAGCCGCACTAACGTGAGCGCGACGTCGTTCCACGCCACGGTGCTGCCAGACAAGACCGGCGGTTGCCGGGATCGCCTACGCCCCGCAAGCCTGCCTCAGGCAGGCCCGGAGCCAGCGGTGTGCAGGGTCACCGTCGAGCCGCGGATGCCACATCATTGAAACGGTGAACCTGGCAACGGGAATCGGCAACGAAAAGCTGTGCATCCCCGCAAACATGTTGCCGGTGTGCCGCTCATAGACAGTCGCAACAAGATCCGACGCCCGCGCCAATGACAGGGCAGCCGAAAATCCGCCCACGATGGCGGCAACCCTGCGCTTCAGCCCCAACGCGGCAAGCGCCTCATCAACATGCGCCTTTTCATTGTCGCGACGCCAGACCTGCACGTGCGCCGCCGTGGCAAACCTGGAGGCAGTGACCTTGCCCTTGGCAAGCGGATGCCCGGCGCGCACCACGCCCACGTAGCGATCCCTGAAGAGAGCCTGCGTTCGCACCTCGGGACTGATCGCGGCGTCCAACACGCCAGTTTCAATGTCCACGGATCCGTCGCGCAGCGGCCCACTGTTCTTGTCGAGTTTGTGCAGGAAGTGGAGACGTACTCCCGGGGCCTGCCTTGCCACCTCTCTCAGCAGCGTCGGCCCGAAGTTCTCGACAAATCCCTCTGTGGTTCGCAACGTAAAGGTCCGGTCGAGCTGTGCCGGATCAAGCTTGCCAACAGGGCGCAACGCCGAGGTCGCGTCCCGAACCAGATGGCTGACCGAATCACGCAACTCCAGCGCCCGCGGTGATGCAACGAGCACACGGCCGGCGCGGACAAGCAACGGGTCGCCCGTCGCCTTGCGCAGGCGGGCCAGTGACCGGCTCATGGCCGATGGACTGAGACGCAACCGTCGCGCGGCGCGCGCCACGCTGCCTTCGGCCAGCAGCACGTCGAGCGTGAAAAGAAGATTCAGGTCGGGTCGGCTCATGGATGGCGTTCCATGCACTTATGGAGTGCAGATCATGCGCCTTCCGCCATGTCATGCAAGGCCCTAACGTGATGATCACTCTACGGTCGGGTGGTCAGTCGGGGATTCAGATGGAAAGGCTTGCAGTACAAAAGGGTCAGGTGGCCAGCGTCATGGGGAGCCTGGCACTGTGCATGCTGCTGCCCTCGCTTGGCACCAGCATTGCCAACGTCGCGTTGCCGACGCTGGCCACGACGTTTTCCGCCTCGTTCCAGGAAGTACAGTGGGTCGTCATCGCCTACCTGCTGGCCACCACGATACTGGTCGTGAGCGTCGGACGACTGGGCGACGTGTTTGGTCGGCGCCAGCTGCTACTGCTCGGGATTCTCCTGTTCACGGCCGGTTCTGCCGCTGCGGGCGCGGCACCTGCACTTGAGGCGCTGATCGCTGCCCGCGCACTTCAGGGCCTTGGCGCCGCCGCCATGCTCGCGCTGACACTGGCCTTCGTCAGCTCCACTATGCCGGCGGCTCAAGTCGGGCGCGCCATGGGGATGCTTGGCGCATTGTCGGCGATCGGGACGGCTCTTGGCCCCTCGCTGGGTGGGCTGCTGATTGCGGGCCTCGGCTGGCAGTGGATCTTTCTCATCAATGTACCTCTGGGCCTCTTCACGCTGACGCTTGCCTGGCGCTACCTGCCGGCCGACCCGGTGCGCGCTGACGGGGCAACCCCATTCGATGTGAAGGGCTCTGTGCTACTGGCCTTGGCATTGGCTGCGTACGCACTGTCCATGACGCTTGGGGATGGAGAATTTGGCTACCGCAATGCTGCACTGATCGGTCTTGCGGCGACTGCTCTGGCGTTGTTCCTGGTCGTCGAGAAGCGCGCCGTAGCGCCATTGGTGGGCCTGGCGACGCTACGCGGTCCCGGGCTAGCGTCCAGCTTGCTTGTGAGCGCATTGGTTGCCACGGTGATGATGACCACGCTGATCGTGGGGCCATTCTATCTATCCATTGGTGTGGGCCTTGGCACCGCCCATGTCGGGCTCGCGATGTCGGCTGGACCAGCGGTTGCTGCGCTGACCGGGGTACCGGCCGGGCGCATCGTTGACCGCTTCGGGGCACATCGCATGACCGTAGCGGCCCTGGCGGGCATGGCACTCGGCGGCGTGGCCCTGGCGATGATGCCGGCAGCGCGGGGAATTGTCGGTTACCTGTTGCCATTGATGCTGCTGACCAGCAGCTACGCGTTGCTCCAGACGGCCAACAACACAGCTGTCATGCGGGATGTCCCTGCAGACCGCCGCGGTGTCATCGGCGGGCTGCTCAACCTGTCGCGGAACCTGGGGCTCATCACCGGCGCCTCAGTCCTCGGGGCGATTTTCTCCGCTTCATCGCGCAGCGCCGGAACCTCTTCATCGGCCGCGGCGGTCACTTTTGGCATGCACGTCACATTCGCGGTTGCCACGGGCCTGGTGGTCTTGGCACTGCTCATCGCGATCAGGAGCCAGGGACGGCCTGTGCCGGTCAGCGCCAGCGCCTGATGAAACGAAAAGGGAGGGTTTCACCAGCTCTACTCGAGCTCAAAACTGTCTCGGAGAAGGCCGGTTCCTGTCCTTGCACAACCTGCTCCTGATCTCACCCGGAATCAGATTTCTGCGTGGTAGGTAGCATCATAGGCGAAACCCATATACTCAGCGCCGCAAAAGTGGTAATTGCGAGCGGCCCGCGAAGTAAACGTCAGCGTCCGAAAGCGCAGGGAAGAAGAAATGAATCGCCGATTCCCACCGGGATTAGCCGCAGCGCTTCTCATCTCACTGCTGAGCGCTGCAATGACGTCCCATGCTGCAGGTGCATCGCGACAAACATTGGTTGCCATCACGGTCGACGACATTCCAGGCCCTTCAGCCAGATCGGCTGCCGCGCCAGAAATCACAACCAAGATGCTGGCGGTGTTCCGGAAACACAACCTTCAGGGCGTGTACGGCATGATGGTTGGCGGCAATGCCTACAATGTCCCTCAATCACGCGCGATATTGCAGCAGTGGGTCGCCGACGGCCAGCTACTCGGCAGCCACACCTGGTCCCACCCGGACCTTGCCGCACAATCACAGCCGACGATTTCGTCGCGGACATACGAAAGAACGAGGCCCTACTCCAGGAAATCATGGGGAGCCGGAATTGGCGTTTCTTCCGCTTTCCTTACCTTGCCGAGGGCGACACCCCGGAGAAGAGAAGTGCCGTCAGGCAGCATCTCGCCCAAAGTGGGTACCGCACGGCCCAGGTCACAATGGACTTCTTCGATTCGGAATGGGTTGAACCCTATGAGAGATGTCTCGAAAGGGGTCAGCCGGACAATGCGCAGTGGCTGCGCACATCCTATCTTGAGAACGCGCTCTACGGGCTTGAGATTGCCGAGGGACTGTCAGACGCTGTCGTAGGCAGGCCGATCAAACATGTCCTGCTACTGCACTTCGGCAGGATTCAGGCTGACGTCCTCGACGAGCTACTCTCGAAGCTCAAGGAGCGCGGTGTTCGTTTTGTCAGCCTGCAAGAGGCACTGTCCGACCCCATCTACAATGTGAACACTGAGATCGTGCGGCAGCGCTCTTACACCTTCCTGAATCAACTTCGGGTCAAGATGGGCTTGAGCAACCCCTCGCGCGTGCAGGATCTGTACAACCTCCTGCCAGAGGAACGACTTTCTTCCATCTGCAAGTAGGCCGTATTGACGAACCTGGTCCAGAAGCTCTGGCTCACGATCGTGACGGAGCGCGGATACTCCTACCTCAGGGAATCGAACGCACATCCCTCTTTCACCTTGGCCCTCGATCCCGCCGGCGCGCCAACCGTCTCATCGCCGTCGCAGGGCGGCAAAACGACGGCGATTGAACTTCCGCGCTTATGCGCATGCCCATCGATGCATGGAAGGTAGGACTCTCCTCACATCACCCACCGCTCCCTGCCGGCTTCGCCAGCCTGCCCCGCAATGCTCAATTGACATAGCCCCACACACCACCGCCGCGAATGAGCCGCTATAACGGGGGCGACCGTGACCGAAGACTCGAAAGCTGACCCCGCCGCAGGCAGCCTCTTCGACCCGCGCTCCCAATTCGCGGTGGTCCTGTCGCAGGTCAGGGACTACGCCATCTTCACAATGGATACAGCCGGCCGGCCCAGGAGCTGGAACGAGGGAGTGCGTCGGGTCCTGGGCTTCGAGGAAGGCGAATTCATCGGCGCTGACGTCATCCCCGTCATTTTCACCTCCGAAGCCGTGGCCACCGGTGTTCCCGAGCTTGAGCTCGAACAGGCGGCACTCACGGGACAGGCCAATGACGATCGATGGATGCGGCGCAAGGACGGCAGCCTCTTCTTCGCCGCCGGGGCCACCACCGTCATCCGGAACGAGCGGGGCGACGTCGCCGGGTTCCTCAAGATCATGCGCGATCGCACCCAGTGGATGAATACCCAGATCGAGCTGCAGCGAAGGATGGATGACCTTGCCAAGGTCGATCAGGAGCGCAACGCATTCATCGCCGTGCTGGCCCATGAACTGCGCAATCCCCTGGCCCCTTTGGGCAACGTTGCCCAGGTGCTCAAGAGGCGCGCACACGACCCGGCCCAGGTTGAGTCCATGGCGGCGCTGATTGAAAGACAGGTCGCGCAGATGAGCCAGTTGATAGCGGATTTGCTGGACGTCAGCCGCATCACACATGGCAAGATCGAGCTGGACAGGAAGCCGGTGGCACTGGCATCGATCATCCAGCAGGCCCTGGAGGTTGTTCGCCCCCAGGAGGAATCCCTCCGGCACGTCGTCGATGTCACCGGCTCTCCCGAACCAGTCTACGTTGAGGTCGACGCAAACCGGCTGGTGCAGGTCCTGGTCAACCTGCTCGCCAACGCCTACAAGTTCACGCCTCCTGGCGGACATATCTGGGTCATCACCGAAAGGGAGGGGGATCTGGTCGCCATACGCGTTCGTGACGACGGCATCGGCATTCCGCTGGCCGACCAGTCCCGCGTCTTCGAGATGTTCAGCCAGATTGAAAGCTCAAAGGACAGGGCAAGCGGGGGCCTCGGAATCGGTCTTTCCCTCGTGCGCAAGCTGGTCGAGTTGCACGGCGGCACGGTGGACCTTTACAGCGCCGGGCGTGGCACCGGCAGTGAGTTCACGGTTCGACTGCCGTGCCTTGTCGAGGGAACAGCTGCGCAGACCTCACCGCCTGCCGACACCCCAGCCGGCAAACCTGTACGCCGCATTCTGGTCGTGGACGACAATGTGGATGCCGCATTCAGTCTGGCGGCGCTGCTCGAGCTGGATGGCCACCATGCCTCCATTGCCAATAGTGGAGAAGCCGCGCTGCGCCTCGCGGAATCCGAAAAGCCGGAAGTGGTGATCCTCGATATCGGGATGCCTGGCATGTGCGGACTCCAGGTAGCGCGACACCTCCGCAGTCAGCAACGCGCTCCGGCGCCCGTGATCATCGCGCTGACTGGCTGGGGCCAGCCTGAAGACCGCCGATTGACCTCCGAGTCCGGCTTTGACCATCACCTGGTCAAACCTGTCGACCCGGCGGTGCTGCAGGAGATTGTCAATGCAATCGATGGAACATCCGCGAGCCATGAGTGAGCCGTCGATTCATGAATAGGTAGGAATCTCCTCACATCACCCGCCGCTCCCTGCCGGCTTCGCAACCCCGCCCTGCGACGCTCAATGGACCCATAGCCCCACACCACCGTGAGGCCACCGCAACTGGAGGGGTCACCATGAACAAGCATCAGGTCAAGGGCGCCGCGAAGGAAGCCGCCGGCAAGATCCAGCGCAAGGCCGGCACCGCCGTCTCAAGCCGCGAGCATGAGATCAAGGGCGGCGCGAAGGAACTTGCGGGCAAGGCCCAGCGTGCCTACGGCGACGCCAAGGACCGCGCAGGCAAATCGCGCGAGCGCAGCCAGGCCCGCATCTGAACCCACTCGCCTCCGCACTTCACCGGAGGCGCAGGGGTCCATCACCAATCACCGGCCCGGTCGGTGCCGTGGGAAGCCAGGGAAGGCATCCATCACGTCACCGGCCGGGTCCCGGCATCCCGGTAACCATGAGTGAGCCACCACTCACCCGCTTCACCATCAGGGGCACCGAGCTGGCGGTGCGCCTGGCAGGTGATCGGGGCAATCCTCCGTTGTTGCTGCTCCACGGATTCCCCGCCTCTTCCAGCTCCTTCCGCGATGTCATTGCTCCCCTCGAGCGCGAGTGCTTCGTGATCGCACCGGACCTTCCCGGCTTCGGGGAGTCCCCGCCCATCGACAACCCGACGTTCGCCCACTTCGCAGTCCTGCTCGACGTGCTCCTGCTACAGCTCGCTGCCGGCTCCTGCCACCTCTACCTGCACGACTATGGCGCGGCGGTGGGGCTGCACCTAGCCACGCTCGCGCCGCAGCGCATCCGCAGCCTCATCATCCAGAACGCCAATGCCCAGGAAAGCGGGCTCGGTCCGCAATGGGCCGTGACCCGGGCATGGTGGAAGGAGCAGTTGCCGGCGCTGGAGGCGGAGGCGACCGCGCACCTGACGGCCGAGGGCACGCGCCAGCAATACACAGGCGGCCTGCCCGCGGACGTCGCGGCGCACCTCGCCCCCGAACGGTGGGAGGAGGACTGGCGGGTCATGTCGCAACCCGGCCGGCTCGCGACGCAGCGTGCGCTGGTGCTCGACTACCGCAGCCATGTCGCGCGCTTCGCCGAGATCGCCGACTACCTGGCCCGCTGGCAGCCTCCGGCGCTGATGCTGTGGGGCCGGCACGATGTGTTCTTCGACCTGGCCGAGACGCTGTCGTGGATGCAGGCGCTGCCGAGGATGGAGGCGCACATCCTGGATGGCGGGCATTTCCTGCTGGAGACGCATGCGGCGGAGTGTGCGCGGTTGATGGGGGACTTCCTCCGGCGCACGCCGACGCCGTAGCCGGCCGGCGCGGCCGCATCAATCTGCACCTTCCGGATCGCTAGCAAGGCAGAATCCCCCCCATGCACCGCGTCCAGACCGTCTCCGTCAGCATCGCCGTCGACCCGAAAACGGTTTACGCCTACGCCGCCAACCCCGCCAACCTCCCTGCCTGGGCCCCCGGCTTCGTGAAATCCATCGCGCAGCAAGGCTCTCACTGGGTCGCGCAGACCACCATCGGCGACGTCACCTTCCGTTTCGCCCCACCCAATGACTTCGGCGTCCTCGACCACGACGTCGAACTGCCCGACGCAACCTTCCACAATCCCATGCGCGTGGTCCCCAACGGCACCGGCAGCGAAGTGCTGTTCACCCTGCTGCAGCTGCCAGGCACCACCGACGAGCAGTTCGAGCAGGACAGGGAGACCATCCTCTCGGACCTGAACAGGCTGCGGACCGTGCTGGAGCAGCAGGCTGGCGCCACGCCGCGATGAAGTTCCTCCCCGCGCTGGGCCTGTTCATCCTCACGGCGGTAGCCGAAATCATCGGATGCTACCTGCCCTGGCTCTGGCTGAAGCGCGGCGCTTCGCCCTGGGTCCTCGTTCCGGCCGCCTTGTCACTGACGGTTTTCGTCTGGCTGCTCACTCTGCATCCGCACGCCGCCGGACGCACCTACGCCGCCTATGGCGGTGTCTACGTCGCCGTCGCCGTGCTCTGGCTTTGGGCCGCGGACGGCATCCGCCCGGATCGCTGGGACATCATCGGCAGTGCGGTCGCCCTCACCGGCATGGCCATCATCCTCTGGGCGCCGCGCGCGCCCTAGTCCGAACGGACGACTTCTCCGGCGGCATGGGTTGGTGAAACCCATTGCTAGCGTCGCATGAAAGATTCGAGGAGTCGTCATGCGCAACAAATTACACACCACCCGTCCCCTTTTCCTGTCGCTGGTACTGGCCGTCGGCCTCGCCGCCTGTGGCGGAAGCAGCAGCGATGATGATGACGGCGGCACTCCACCGCCGCCTCCACCGCCCCCGCCACCTCCTCCCACCAGCACCGCGCCCTATGACATCGGCGGCACGGTGTCCGGCCTTTCCGGCACCGTGGTGCTGCGCGAAGGCACCAGCCGCGATGCCATTGCCGTCACCAGCAATGGCGCCTTCAAGTTCAATACGGAAGCCGCTGAGGGCGCCAACTACACGGTCAGCGTGTACAAGCAGCCCGCCGGGCAGGACTGCACGGTCACTTCGGGCACCGGCTCGGCCACGGCGGATGTCACCAACATCACCGTCGCCTGCAGCAATCATCCCTTTGCGGTCAGTGGCACGGCGACCGGCGTCACCTCGCCTGTGGTGCTGCAGCTGAACCTGGCGAACACCGTCACCGTGAATGCCGATGGCGGCTTCGCCTTCCCGGCGCCACTGGCAGGCGGCACCGATTACGCGGTGACTGTCGCGCCGAGCCAGACCCCAGCCCAGAACTGCACAGTGACCAACGGCACCGGCACCATCTCGGCCGCCGTGACCAACGTCACCGTCACCTGCGCGGCGCTGGCTGCGGACCTGCCCGTGGGTGGCACCATCCAGGGCCTCGCCGGCCAGCCGGTGACGCTGTCGCTGAATTCCACCGGAGTTCCGCCGACCGTCACCACCAGCACGAATGGTGCGTTCGAGTTCGATACCGACCTGCCCGCCAGCACGGCCTACCTGGTCACCGTGACCGCCCAGCCCACCGGCCAGTACTGCGTGGTGAACAACGCCGGCGGCGTGGTCAACGCACTGAGCGCAAGTTCCGTGACCGTGATGTGCATCAACGGCGTTCTGCCCACCGCCTACACCGTCGGCGGAACCGTCACCGGCCTCGACGGTGCGCTGGAACTCTCGCTGAACAAGAACAACTCGCCGCTGGTCGTGAATCCGGCTGGCGCGAGCACTCCGTTCACTTTCCCGGAAGCGGTGCCCGCCAACACGGACTATCGCGTCACCGTCTCCTCGCAGCCGGCCGGCCAGACCTGCATCGTCACCAATGGCGGTATCACGGTCGGCACGGCCAACATCACCGACGTCTCCGTAGCCTGCGTGGACAATGACACGGACCCGCTGTCCGGCACCTTCATCCGCAATGACGCCACCATGGCGCTGACGCTCTACCCGGACGGCACCTATGTGTTCGGCAGCGCGGAGGCCAGCGCCACCTGCGGCGCCAGCCAGGGCAATGGCGTGGAGGTCGGTGCCTATGACTACAACGCCTCCGCCGGCACCATCTCCTTCATCAGCAATGTGCAGGATACCAATGGGGATACCTGTGGCCTCTGGCGCAACGGCGCCAGCGCCCTCAATGGCACGCTGACGAAGAGCGGCACTGGCCAGTCGCAGGTGCTCACGCTGAAGGTCGGCACGGCTCCCGCGCAGGTGCTGGTGCCCGTCGCCTCCGTCCCGAACACGCCCATCGGCAGCTTCACCAACGGCACGCTGTCGTTCACCGTGTTCACGCCGGATGGTCGCTACCTCGAGACCAACGCGGTCAACGTGCCCGGCAGCAACTATGCCGCCGGCATCGAGACCGGTTGCTACACCCGCACCGGCACCAGCGCCGGAGCCATCACCGTAGCCGCCTGCACCACCGGCCCTGCCGCTGTGGACACGGACGGCACCTCCGGCCTCTCCGCCCTCAACGGCGGACCCCTGGCCTACCAGGCCGTCGGCTCCTATGCGGTGAACTTCAACAGCGGACGCTACTACGGGACACGTATCGTTCCGATGAACTGAGCGACCGGCATCACCAGGGAGGGACGCAGTCCAGCGTCCCTCCCTTTTTTATTGCCTCGACCTGAGAAGCGTCAGCAGGGGGGCAACACCGCCCCGGCTGCTACCGAGACCACTTCGCGCGCTTCGACCGGCGGCAAACGGACCCTTTCCTGCCTGCCACGCCTCCAGCACCACCGGGTTGATGTACGACTTGCGGCACACCGCCGGCGTGTTGCGCAATTGCGCGGCCACCTCGCACACGATGGCCTTCAGCACGCGGCGGCAGGCAGCGTCGGTGCAGGGCTCCGGCCGTTCCACCCTGAGCAGCAGTTCGTACGCAAGCCGCGTGGCATGCCAGGTGCGGAAGTCTTTCGCAGAAAAGCCATTGCCCAGATGTTCACGCAGGTAGGCATTCACCTGTCCGGAATCCACGCTGCGGCGATGCCCCTCTTCATCCACGTACTGGAAGAGATGCTGCCCCGGAAGCTCCTGGCACTTGCGGACCAGCGTCGCCAGCCGCGGATCGCCGATCGGCACGTCATGCAGCGTGCCGCTCTTGCCCGGAAACCGCAGCGTGCCCGTTCCGTTCCGGAAGAACCGCGCATGCCGGTCCTGCAGCGTGGATAGACCGAAGCTGCCGTTGGTGCGTGCATATTCCGCATTGCCGATGCGCGCACACGTCTGGTCCATCAGGCTGAGCACCAGCGCCAGCACTTTCTCGCGCGGCAGCCCCGGTTTGCGCAGATCCGCGCGCAAGGCCCGCCGCAGAGTGGGCAGCGCACGACCGAACTCCGCCATGCGCCCATGCTTGGCCCGGTCATTGCCGGCCCGCCAGTCCGGGTGATACCGGTATTGCTTGCGACCCCGCGCATCACGCCCCGTTGCCTGCAGATGCCCACGCGGATGCGGACAGATCCACACATCCTCATACGCCGGCGGTATCGCCAGCGACCGGATGCGCGCCAGCGTCGCCTCATCGCGCACAGGCCGCCCGCTGGCGCTGCGATAGGAAAAGGCCGGTCTGCCATTGGCGCCCTTGCGCCGTAGCCGCGTGATGCCCGGCATCCGGTCGCTGACGTAGCGCAGCCTCTTTCCTGATTCTCCAGCCAAGCACGCCCGCCTGTTGCAGATCCCCCGCTATTGGGTTGCCACGCACGAGCGCGGCGGAATCAGTCAGGCGTCGAAGACCGCTGTCGTAACTGTCCTACTTGCAGCGAAAACATCTAGCGAAGCGGGCTGCCAGGAAGCGATCGCACAAATTCCCCCGGCGTCTGGCCCACATGCCGATGGAAGGCCCGAATGAACGACGCAGCGCCGCTGTACCCGACCCGGCGCGCCACCTCGCAAAGTGCCATCTCGTGGACCGCTGCCGCGCGGCGTGTCACCAGACCGTTGCCTCGCCGCGCGCGGCGTGTCACCAGACCTTTGCCTCGCCCACCAACCCCACGACCGCGCACCCAGCCGCGCAAGAGATCCTTCGCGACAAGCATTCGCCAGAACAGCAGGTAGTCCATCGGCGACAAACCAAGTCGCTGCGTGAATCGCACATGGAACGCTGAGCGCCGCAGGTCCGTCAGCCCCGCCAGCTCCGCAACCGTCCAGGGGTGATCGAGCTGTGAATGGATCCCATGCAAGGCCGGTACAAGCCTCGCATCCCCCATTCCCTGCAGCAGCCCCGGCGGCGACCGCCCGGCCGTGGCTTCACGCAATGCGTCTACCAGCATCACTTCCAGCAGCCGGTCGAGCATGACCGGATTCCCGGCCGGTTCCCAACTCGCCTCCTTGTCCATCATGGAAGCCAGCCACTCCTGACGCACCGATCCCCGCAGATGCAGCACCGGCGGCAGCAGTGCCGTAAACAAGGAAGGATCAACGCAATCAAATTCGAGCGCCCCGATCAGGCAGCGCGCGTCCCACGTGACCCCGGTCACCGTGAACCTCGATGCATCCGGCAGAACGATGAAATCGCCGGCATAGGCAATGCAGATGCCACGCTCACCGCTCTCCACCACGCCACGCCCAGTCGTGACCATGCAGAAGGCCGATGGGTAGCCGGCCAACTCCCGAACCTCCCGGGTGCTGTCGCCAACCACCGCACCTTCCACCAACGCGCGCGGCCGCAACACCGCAAGCAAATGCGAAAGCGGATCCGCTGCCCCCGTCACATCCGGACGCGACACCGCAACAAGAGCACCATCAGCTGCGGGAGGACCCATGTG
>JALYWD010000118.1 GCA_030852885.1 Chloroflexota bacterium
CGCAACGCACGTGCCGTAAGGGAGCGCCAAGGGTCGTAGGACAACTCGCTGATCTGTGACTTCAATGCCTGAGTGATGTTCTGAGATACGGGCAGTTCGCACACAACCTGGCCTGAAATCGCAGAAAACGGTGGTGTCGCGTACGCACAAATGCACAACCGGCGCACAAGGTACGGCTGTCCGTTGACAGGGGGAGAAGCCCGTTCATACAATCGCGACACGCTGCGGGAAAATAGGTGGTGACAACGGCCGATCTTGCCGTTGTGCCGAAGCATCTCGCAGGCACACGTGCGGCTTGCGCACGCGGTGACCATCACTGAGGAGGGTCTCGTGTCAAGGGAACTCGCCACTCGACGGCTCGTGGCCGATGCGTTGGCCGGCCGGCTCGATCGCCGCACGGTGCTGACGCGGGCAGCCGCGCTTGGTGTCAGCGTGCCCGTCATGGGCCTGCTGGCTCGTGCCACGTCCACGCCAGCGCTGGCTAAAGATCCAGCCGTGCTGGAAATTACGTCGTATGACTGGCAGGCCGCGCTGCACCCGGGCCTGACGACGTACAACGAGGAATTCAACGCCACGTTCCCGACGCAGGCAGAAATTGCGCCGTCGGCCAACTTCAGCGCGGACATTTTCCTCTCGGAGGCTGCCGACAAGGCCAGCACCTGGGATGTCTACACCGGCGTGACGCCGTTCCTGGAGATGGTGCAACTCGTGTCCGCGGACGTCATCGAGCCGTGGGATCCGTACGTGCCAGAGGGTGTGCTGGACGACCTCTTCCCGCCGATTCGTGAGGAGGGCTCGTACGACGGCAAGTTCTACGTCTGGCCGTGGCTGCTGGACATCATTGTCAACGGCTGGAACGCAGAGCTGGTGACCAAGGCTGGCCTCGATCCCGAGGTGGCCCCAGTGACCTGGGATGAGTTGCTGGCCAACGCCAAGAAGGTCATGGACAGCGGCGCCGCACCGTTCGGCGTGACGTTCGACTACCACGCCTGGCGGTCGCTGATCCCGATCTCGCACTCGATCAGCCTGGATGTCTACGATCCCGACACGGGTCTCTTCATGTGGAACGGCGACGTTGCGGTGCAGGCGCTGGAAATCATGAAGCAGATGATGCCGCTGGCGAACCCGGACGTGCTGAACCCCGGCGCGACTGATGGCGGCGTGAACCAGACGCCGGACGAGCAGGCGTTTGCGTCGCAGCAGGTGGCGTACTACATCAAGTACCAGAACGCGCACCTGCGCTTTGCCAGCACCTGGCCAGATCCGAGCCAGATCCGCTTCGGCGCGCTGCCGAAGACGGAAGACGGCGCCGGCGGCACGGTCTTCTGGACCACGGGCGCCGTGCTCCTGAAGTACGGCGAAAACAAGGAAGAGGCCGGCCAGTACATGAATGGCCTCATTCGCGATCAGCGCATCTGGGAGAACTCCATCAAGGGCAACCTGCCAGAGTCCTCCGCGGTGGGCCAGCTCCCCGTGCTACAGAGCATGTGGGATGAGTACGAAGCGAACCGGCCGGACTGGCTGGCGGACTGGGCGTTCGCCATCAAGGATGCCCTGCCGACCGCGCAGGCCATCAAGCCGACGATCCTGGCTGTTCAGCAGTTCGACCTGGCTGCACCTTTCTACCTCGCGTATCTGCGTGGTGAAGAGGCTGATGCCAAGACTGCGTTGGACAAGGCCATGGACGCTGTCCAGACCGCGTACGACGACGCGACCGCCTAGCGAACGCGTGGCCAGGAGCCGGCATTTTGCCGGCTCCTGGCGCATCTCCTGACAGGCTCCACCGCAGCGACGTACGGGGAGCAACTGCCGCAGGGATCTCGAGGATCAGATGGCACAGCTTTCCGTTCCGAATCCAGAGAGACCGCCTTTCAAGCCCGGCGTAACAGGCCGCCAGCGGTTTTCAGAATGGATGGCCAATGTCGGTATAGGTTGGCTGTTCCTCATTCCATCTCTGATTTTCTTTATTGGATGGCAAATTCTGCCCATCGTGCGCGTCGCCTGGTTCTCGCTCCTCGACTACCGCCCGATCCAGGCATCACGACCCGTCACATTCATTGGGCTGGATAACTACGCGCAAGCCATCGCGGACCCGCTGCTGCACCAGGGTATCTGGCGCGCACTCGTCTTTACCGCGTTCTTCGTGCCGGGCATGATCATCTTTCCGATGTTCCTGGCCGTGCTTATTGATCGTGTGACGCACCCGAAGGTGGCCGCGTTTTACCGCATTATTCTGCTGATTCCGGCCATGATTCCCGGTCCCCTGATCTTTCTGCTCTGGAAGTGGATGTACGACGGCTATATCGGACCCATCAACTTCATCCTGACCGATGTTACCGGCTGGTTCACGATCCAGACCCAACCACAATGGATGAGCAACCAGTTGGTGATTCCCGCGCTGACCATCATGGAGTGGTGGTGGGGCCTCGGCTACCACACCATGTTCTTCCTGGCCGGTTTGGCCACCGTGCCGCGCGACCTCTTCGATGCTTCGCGAGTAGACGGCGCCAACGAGTGGAAGATGTTCTGGACCGTAACGTTCTGGCGCTTGTTGCCAGTCACCCTGGTCCTGGTGGTCCTGCGCTTCGGTACGGCCATGGCCGTCATTGACGAATACCTGATCATGGGCGGTTTCCTGCGGGACCGCCCGACGTACACCTGGACCGTGTACATGTGGGACACGGCGTTTCAGGGCGTGCAGGACCGTGGATACGGTTCGGCAATTGGCTGGGTCGGCACCTTCTTCATGTTGGTGGTGGTAGCGATCCTGTTCCGGCTTTTCCGGCCACGGGACTAGGGGGCACACACGCGTATGGCAACCATGGAAACAGTCTCCGATTTCTCTGCCCCAATCCCGACGACCTTCGTGACACCAAAGCGATCCCGCATCAAATGGGGGACGGTCGCACGACACGTGGTGCTGGTGATCTTCGCGCTGATCATTCTGCTGCCGCTGTTCTGGGTGATCCTGCTCTCCGTGAAGTCGCTGCCAGATGCCTACCAGAACGACATCTGGCCGAAGACGTTCGATTGGACGCACTACGGGTTTTCCCTGACCAAGATTCCCACGCTGCCGCAGAACTATATGAACAGCGTCGTGGTGACCCTGGGCACCGTGGTGGTGGCAACGGTCCTCGCCATTCTGGCGGGTTACGTCATGGTGTTCTTCAATCTGCGTGGGATGCCGATCGTTTTCGCGGCATTGGTAGCTTCGATGTTCTTCCCCACGCGCGTGACGGCGGTAATCGCCATCTTCGAGACGCAGAAGGACCTCGGGTTGCTCAACGTCCCGGCGGGCCTGATCTTCCCCTACGTCGCGCTGTCGCTGGCTATCTCGATCTTCGTGATGCGAGGCATGTTCCAGACGGTGCCTAGAGAGCTCTTCGATGCCGCGCGCATAGATGGCGCGGGGCCGGTGCGGACGCTGGTGGGCATCATGCTGCCCATGGTGAAGAACGGCGTGGTGGTGGTGATCATCATCAACTTCGTGGCGGCCTGGGGTGAGTATCTGCTGGCCAAGACGTTGAACACCAACCAGTCCGCGCAGACGCTGCCGGTGGTGCTGGCGACAGCGACGGGTGGAATGGGCGCCTGGGTCTGGCCGCGGCTGGCTGCCGTGTACATCATGGCCATTACTCCTGGCCTGATCATCTTCGCCTTCGCCCAGCGCTGGTACATCAAGGGCCTGCAGGAAGGCGCGCTCAAGGCGTAGCACGTCAACCTTCACCCCAACCCCTCGCCCTGAGTACGTGCGCAGGGCGAGGGGCTCGCGCTGGCGGTGGGCAGCTAGAAATAGTTCTCCGGCAAGCCCATGGCGTAGCCGCCATCCACCTGGAGAGACTGCCCGGTGATGAATGCGGCGTCGGGCTGGCAAAAGAAGAGGACGGCCGCCGCGATGTCCGCGCCGCTTCCAATCCGGCCGACAGGCACGAAGGGCTTGATACCCTGCCAGAGTTCGCCTGCGTCCGAGTCTCCCGGGCGATTGCCAATCGGACCTGGCACGACGCAGTTGACCGTGATGCCGTCCGGGCCCAGCTCCCAGGCCATGTTGCGCGTCATCGCTTCCACCGCCGCCTTCGCGGCGTCATACGCCAGGGTGCGGCCGTGGCAGACATGGGCGCCGATCGTGCTGGTATTCACGATGCGGCCGGCGGCGCCGCGAGCCCGCATGTGGCGCGCAGCGTGCTGAGCCAGGATGAACGGCGAGCGGTAGTTGACGTTCGTCTGCGTCTCCCAACTGGCGTCGCTGACCTCCCAGAAGGGCTCCTGCGTGCTGGCCCCCGCGTTGTTGACGAGGATGTCGAGCTGGGGAACCGCGGCCAGTACCTGCTCAGCCAGCGCGTGGGCCTCGTCGTGGCGCCCCAGGTCTGCCGTAAACCCGATCACGGTCATGCCGTCTCGTGACAGCTCCGCCACGGTACGCTCGACATCCGCAGCGTGGCGGCCGTGCACCACGACATTCACACCCGCGTCCACCAGTTTCTCAGCGGTCACGCGCCCGATGCCGCGCGTGCTTCCCGTTACCAGCGCGGTCTTTCCCTCGAGTCCCGTCACCTGCTACGCCCTTTCCACTCCGGTCCATACTGATAGTGATGGTATCGCGGCGAGCGAGACATTGCGTCGGGGCCAAAGAGGCGGGATACTCAACAGCGCACATTCTGTAGTTCTTTATAAAGAAGGAGAGAATGCGTGGCGACACTGCGAGAGCGGCAAGCTCCGCTGAAGCAGCAGTACCAGGACGACCCGGAGAGCGGGAAGATTGTGATGGCGGTGCGCAGCATCACGGCCGGGAACGACCCGACGCGCTGCACGATCGCGACCACCGACGCCAACGGCAAGGTGTTGGCCTCGTGGGATGCTGCCGCACACCCAATGGCTGGTGGCGACGGAGAACTGGCCTGCTCCGGAGACTTGTTGCTGGCATCCCTGGCAGCTTGCCAGGAGATCACCGTGCGCATGGTGGCATCCGCCATGGGCGTGGAACTGCACGAACTGGAAGTCGTCGTCGAGGGCGACATGGATTTTCGGGGCACCATGGGCATTGATCCCGAGACGCCTGTCGGGTTCACGGCCATCCGTTCGTCGGTGCGGCTGGCGGCGGATGTCCCGGAGGAACGGCTGGCCAAGCTGGCGGCACGGGCAGAGAAGTACTGCGTGGTAGGCGCCACGCTGCGCGAAGGAACGACGCTGACGACCGACATTGCGGTCCGCAGCGCGAGTGGGGTGGCGTAACGATGACCTCAAGCAATGGACATCTCCCAGACCCCGAGAGTGGGCAGGGTGAGGATCGCATCTTTGGCTTCGATACTCTGGCAGTACACGCGGGGCAGCGCCCCGACCCCGTGACCGGCGCGCGGGCGATGCCGATTTACCAGACGACATCGTTCGTCTTCGAGGACAGCGACCACGCGGCCGAGCTCTTTGCGCTGCAGCGCTTCGGCAATATCTACACGCGCATCATGAACCCCACGACGGCAGCCTTCGAGGAGCGGGTGGCGACCCTGGAGGGGGGCACCGGCGCCGTCGCGACGGCTTCCGGCCAGGCCGCGCAGTACATCGCGATCACGACGCTACTGGGCCCCGGCGACCAGATTGTCGCCTCGAACGCGCTCTACGGCGGCACGTACACGCAGTTCGATGTCACCCTGCGCCGCTGGGGCGTCGATGTCGTCTTTGTGGACGCGTCCGATCCCGAGAACTTCCGCCGCGCCATCACGGATCGCACGCGGCTCGTGTACGGCGAGACGATCGGCAACCCCCTGATCAGCGTGCTCGATATCAGCGCCATTGCCGATATTGCGCACGAGGCCGGGGTGCCGCTGATGGTGGACAACACGTTCGCGACGCCCTTCCTGTGCCGGCCGCTGGAGCATGGGGCGGATATCGTGGTCCACTCCGCGACCAAGTTCATCGGCGGCCACGGGACGTCCATCGGCGGGATCATCGTGGAGTCTGGCCGCTTCCCGTGGAACAATGGGAAGTTTCCTGGCCTGACTGAGCCCTCTCCCGGCTACCACGGTATCCGGTTCACCGAGACGTTCGGCGAGTATGCCTACCTGATGAAGGCGCGCGTGGAAACGGTGCGCGATATTGGGCCCTCCATCAGCCCGTTCAACTCGTTCCTCTTCCTGCAAGGGCTGGAGACCTTGTCGGTGCGCATGGCGCGTCACACGAGCAATGCCGAGCAGGTGGCGGCCTTCCTGGTGGATCACCCCGAAGTTACCTGGGTCAACTATCCGACACTGCCCGACAGTCCGTCTCGAGAGTTGGCTGCGAAGTATTTGCCACAGGGTGCTGGCGCAATCTTTACCTTCGGTGTACGAGGTGGCCGTGAAACTGGTGCACGCTTTATCGAGCAGTTGCGCCTGATCTCACACCTGGCCAACGTCGGCGACGCCAAGACGTTGATCATTCATCCGGCCAGCACCACGCACGGGCAGATGAGCGACGAGCAGCAGGTCGAGGCGGGCATCCGCCCGGACATGGTGCGCATTTCGGTCGGTCTGGAGGATCCGGAGGATATCTGCTGGGATCTCGACCAGGCATTGCGCAAGTCGGGCGCCGTCTCGGAAACGGCGGTCACCGCAGGAGCCACAGCATGAGCCACGCCGTACGACCCAACGCCACGATTCGCGCGACCAGCGGCGCACTGGAGCGCCTGCGCATCCTGCAGGAGAACCGGTCTATCGCCATGGTCGGGCTTTCGGCTGATCCGATGCGGCCGAGCCACTTTGCCGCGATCTACATGCAGTCGGAGGGGTATGACATCATCCCGGTCAATCCGCGCTATGCGGGGCAGAAGTTGCTGGGGCAGACGGTTTACGCCTCGCTCGAAGAGATTCCGCACCCGGTCGACATCGTTGACGTCTTCCGCAAGCCGAGCGAAACGCCCGCGGTAGCCCGGAGCGCCATCGATATCGGCGCCAAGGTCCTCTGGTTGCAACTGGGTGTCGAGAACGAGGAGGCGGGGCGCATGGCGCGCGCCGCAGGGCTGGACTTCGTTGAGGATCGCTGCGTGAAGATCGAGCACGCGCGCTTCTTCGGCGGCCTGAACCTGGTCGGGATGAACACCGGGGTGGTGACGGCGCGCAGGAAGATCGGGTAGCGAGAATCGAAGAGGCTTTTTCCTGGCGATTGGCCCTCACCCCAACCCCTCTCCCGATGCGCGGGAGAGGGGCTCTCCGTTTGCGCCGGGGTTACGTGGCGCGGAAGCACCCCTCTACGTGATCATCGACCAGGCCGGCGCTCTGCATGAAGGCGTAGCAGATGGTGCTGCCCACGAAGCGGAAACCACGCTTCTTGAGCGCCTTGCTCATGGCGTCTGATTCCGGGGTCGACGCCGGGACATCGCTCAGGGTACGGGGACGCGGACGGGGAGGTGGCGCGAACTGCCAGATATAGGCGTCGAAGGACCCGAACTCCTGCTGCGTTTGCAGGAAAGCCTGCGCATTGGTAATGGACGACTGGATCTTCAGGCGGTTGCGCACGATTCCGGGGTCCGCCATGAGCCGGGCGACGTCCTCGTCGGAGTACGCCGCGATGCGTTCGGGATCGAAGTTATCGAAAGCCGCGCGGAAGGCGGGGCGCTTGCGCAGGATGGTGATCCAGGAGAGCCCCGCCTGGAATCCTTCGAGCAGGAGCAACTCGAAGAGGTGTTGGTCATCGTGGCAGGGCACGCCCCATTCGTTGTCGTGGTACGCCGCGTACAGGTCTGAGCCGGTGGACCAACCACAACGTACGATCGCGCCGGGTTCCGTCATTACAACTGGTCCCGCGGGTCCAGGGCATCGCGCAGGCCGTCACCAACGAAGGTGAAGGAGAGCGTGATGAGGGCCACGGCCAGGCTCGGCGCGATCAGCAACCAGGGCTGGATACGGTAGGCCGACTGCCCCGCCTGGATCATCTGGCCCCAACTGGTGGGAAAGGGAGAATCCAGGCTGACATCCGGGCGCAGCCCGATGCCAAGGTAGGTGAGGACCGCCTCAGAAATGATGGCGCCCGGCACGATGAACGCCCCGGCCACGATGATCGAACTGAGCGCGTTCGGCAGGATGTGGCGCGTGATCTGTCGCCACGCGTTGGCGCCGCTGGCGCGGGCGGCCTCCACGTATTCCTTTTCCTTGAGGGCCAGGGTGTCACCGCGCACCAGTCGGGCTACTCCCGTCCAGTTGACGATGGAGAGGGTGACAAAGAGCAGCACCAGGCCGTTGAGTAACCTGCCAATGGACGTTTCCCCTAATGAGATCTGCATGATGATGAAGAAGAGGAGCGCCGGAAACGCGTAGACGATATCTGTAAAGCGCATCAGGGCGTTGTCCAGGTTTCCACCCACGAAACCGGCGGCCAGGCCAATGGGGATGCCAACCAGCATGATGACCAGCATCGGGATGAAGCCTACGACCAGTGAAATACGCGTGCCGTAGACGAGGCGGCTGAAGATATCGCGGCCGTTGCCATCGGTGCCCAGGGGATAGTCCCAACTCCCGCTCGTCTTGGGATTGTCGGTCTGAATCCACGCTGCCTGGCGGTATTTTCCTGCCACCTTGAGGTCATTGACGACCGGATTGTGTGGGGCGATGGTTGGCGCCAGGATGGCGACGAAGGCGAGAAGGATGAGAAAGGCCAGACCGGCCATGGCCAGCAGGTTGCGCCGGAACTGCCGCCACGCGTTCGACCACAAGCTCCGTGGCGCTCGCGTCGTGCCGAGTGACCCGGACAGGGTTTCGGGTGGCGCTTCGCTGGTCAAGGTCATGGTTGCCTGGGACATCGTCGAGCCTCCCGACTACCGCTGCACGCGAATGCGCGGATCGACCAGGCCGTAGGAGAGGTCGACCGCGACGTTCGCCAGAGCCACCAGGACGGCGTAGAAGATGGCCGTGCCCATGATGACCGAGTAGTCGCGCTTGGAAATGGACTCCACGAATTCGCGGCCGAGACCGGGGGCGCCGAAGATCGATTCAATGATGATCGAGCCGGTCACGAGGTCGGCCGCGGCTGGACCGAGAATGGTCACGATGGGAATCAACGCGTTGCGCAGCATGTGGCCACTGATCACGCTGCGGCTGGCCAGGCCCTTGGCGCGCGCGGTGCGCACAAAATCCTGTCGCTTGATTTCCAGCATGCTGCTGCGGGTCAACCGGGCGATGTACGCCATCGTGCCCAGGCCAAGCACGATGCCCGGCAGGAGGTAGGCAGGGCCGAACCCCTCCCACTCCTCGGGAGAGCGAATTGGCGAGGACGAAAAGGTTCGGCTGAGGAACAGGAGCAGCAGCAGGCCGCTCACGAAGGTTGGGACCGAGATGCCAAGGGTGGAGGTTCCGAGGCACAGGTAATCGATCCAGGTGTTCTGCTTTAGCGCCGCCAGGACGCCCAGTGGTATGCCCACAAGGACCGAGAAGGTGATGGCGACGACACCCAGCTTGAAGGAGGTGGGGAATTTGCGCGCGATCAGTTCCTGCACCGACTCCGCGCCCTTCGAAGCGTAAGAGGGACCGAGGTCGAAGCGGAAGACGCCCTTCATGTAGTTGAGGAAGCGGCTGTCGGTGATCTCGTCCGCCAGGGTGAGCGGGTTCTTCACGCCAGCGTCGCGGGCCTCCGCGAACGCCTCGGGGTTGAACCAGAGCGGCTTGTCCAGCCCAAACTTCGCATCCAGGGCCTTGACCGTGGCCGCCGGAAGCGTCTTTTCCCGATCCCACGGGCCGCCAGGTGCGCGGTACATCAGGAAGAAGGTGACCGCGGAGACCGCGACGATGACCGGAATGATCCACAGGAGGCGGCGTAGTGCGAATTCGAGCATGCGAGTAACCCTGACGATGTGGAGACAAGCGGGCGGGGGTGCAACAGCGCACCCCCGCTGGAACAGCTAGCCGTTTTTGGTGATGGTCATGAGTGAGGAGAACTGGCCGGGCCACTCACCTTCCGCCGGAGTGGGGTCATAGCCGGTAACGTCTGGCTTGACCACGAAATTGGCGGCCAGGTTCATGATGAATGGCCCCGGCTGATCCTGGACGAGGATCTCGCCCGCCTGTTCGTAGTAGCCGAGGCGCTCGTCCTGATCGACCGTGGTGTCGCCCAGGTGCGTCAGGCGGTCAAACTCCTCATTGCAGTACCCCACGCGAGAGGCGAACGACGAATCGCAGGTCCAGAACACGCTGAGCCAGTTCTGCGGATCCGGGTAGTCCTGGGCCCACCCACCAATGGCGACCAGTTGCGGGTGGGTCGCAATGTCCTTGGACAGGGAAATCAATGTGGTGCCGTCGGTCGGTTGCAGGGTGAGTTCCACGCCCAGGATGTCACGGTACTGCCCCGCCATCCACTCCGCGCGTTCGGTCGCACCGGAACGATCACCGTTGTAATACATTTTGATTTCGGGCAGGTTCTCTGGGCCACCGTAAGACGATTCGGCCAGGGCCTGCTTTGCCGCGTCAGGATCGAAGGCGAACGCATCCGTCTCGATAGCACCGGGCGTTCCCTGGGGGATCCACGAAAGCGCCGGCGTGCAGTCGCCGGAGCGAACCTCCGCGCAATACGTTTCACGGTCGAATGCGTAGGCGAACGCTTGACGCACCTTGGGATCGTTGAACGGTTCGACTGAGAGGTTCAATTCGAGGTTGTAGGTGGTGGCCAACGGATAGACCACCATCTCCTCAGCCAGGACGGCATCGGCCTGGACTTCAGGGATTTGTGGTGGCTCCAGGCTCACCATATCCAGGTCATCCGCGCGGTATGCCTCCAGCGCAACGGCGGCGTCATCGACATACACGTAGTCGATGCCATCGAGCTTTGGACGGCCCTGCCAGTAGTTGTCGTTGGCCTCGAAGGTCCACTCCTGATCTTCGGCAATGCTGGAGACCTTGAACGGGCCATTGCCGATGTGATTCTCGGCGCTCTTCCACCAGTTGTCCGGGTCCGCGGCCACGATCTCCGATTTGACGGGGTAGAGGACCCACGTGTACGCGATCGTGTGAAAGTACGGAGTGGGTTCGACCAGGTCCACCTGGAGCGTCAGATCATCAAGCGTCCTGGCGCCGAGCGCGGCCTTTGCGGCCTCGTACTCCTCCTGGGTGTACTCCTTTGCTTCGCCATTCTCATCAATCGCAAGCCCCGCAAGCTCCGCGCAGCCCACGACGCCGAACAGGATCGACTGGTACTCACCAGCCGTCACCGGGTCGCACGTGCGCTCGATGGCGTAGCGAAAGCTCTCGGCAGTGAGCGGTGAGCCGTCACTGTACTTGAGATCGGGGCGCAAGTGGAAGGTGATCTGCGTCGCGTCGTCGTTGTACTCCCACGACTCCGCCGCGGCCGGGACGGTGTCCTGCTCGGTGTCCAGCCGCGTGAGTCCTTCGTAGACGAGGGCCAGGACCGCGAGTTCGTTCGCGTAGGAACTCTTCTGCGGATCGACGACATCCGGGTAAACGATCTGGTGAATGCGCAGGACATTCGCGTTGTCGTCCTGGGCCGCCACGCGCAGCCCAGGAAGCAGGAGTGCCAGCGCCAGGACCAGCGCGAAAACTCTTGTGACGGTTTGTGAGCGGTGTTGCATGCCTCTCCCTCCTCGGTACTTGGCCGCCGATTGGAGTGGAACGTGGGCAGTGATGATGTGAAACGGTACTGGAGTATGAGATTACGGTCAATTCACCATGGTGGCGCGGAAAACGAAAGAACGCGGCGATCCACAAGGGACCGCCGCGTTCAGACTGACGCTCAGTCCGTTAGCTGCTCTTCTCGATCGTCATGATCGAGCCCAGGTAGCCAGGCCATTCAACCTCGCTGGCAGTCGGTGTGTAACCCGTCACCGCCGGGTTGACCACAAACTTCTGGGTGAGGTTGTAGAGGAACGGGCCCGGCTGATCCTGGACCAGGATTTCGCCGGCCTGCTCGTAGAACTTGAGACGCTCCGCCGGATCGACGGTGGTGTCTCCCTGTTCAATGAGCTTGTCAAACTCTTCATTGCAGTAGCCAACACGCTCAGCGAACGTGGCAGCGCAGGTCCAGTAAACGCTCAGCCAGTTCTGGGGATCCGGGTAGTCCTGGATCCAGCCACCGACGAAGAGCAACTGGGGATGGGTGGTGGAGTCCTTGCGCAGGGCGGTCAGGGTCGTGCCGTCGGTCGGCTCGATGGTGACCTCAACGCCGAGGACATCACGGATCTGGCCCGCAACCCACTCCACCTGCTCACCGCGGCCAGAGGTGTCGCTGTTGTAGTAGAGCTTGATCTCGGGCAAGTTTTCAGGCCCACCATAGGAGGAATCAACCAGCGCCTGCCTGGCAGCCTCGGGATCGAACGCAAAGGCATCCGTCTCGATTGCGCCCGCGACGCCAGGCGGAACCCAGGAGAGGGCCGGCGTGCAGTCACCGGCGCGGAGCTCGATGCACAGGGTCTCGCGGTCCATGGCGTAGGCGAACGCTTCACGCACCTTGGGATCGTTGAAGGGCTCCTGGGCCAGGTTCATGGCCAGGTTGTAGGTGGAGGCGCTGGCGTAGGAGACGAGGGCGGCGGAGAGATCCGGATCTGCCTCGACTTCGGGAATCTGGGGCGGCTGGATGGAGACAATATCCAGATCGCCTGCACGGTAGGCTTCGAGGGCGACGGATGAGTCATCGACATACACGTAGTCGATGCCGTCCAGCTTCGGACGCCCCTGCCAGTAGTTGTCGCTGGCCTCGAAGGTCCATTCCTGATCTTCGGCAATGCTGGAGACCTTGAATGGACCATTGCCGATGTGGTTTTCGGCGCTCTTCCACCAGTTGTCTGGATCCTTGGCCACGATCTCGGCCTTCACCGGGAAGAAGACCCAGGTGTAGGCGAGAGTGTGCATATACGGAACCGGGCGAACCATATCGATCTGCAATGTCTGGTCATCGACCGCCGTGGCGCCGAGGGCAGCACGCGCTGCCTCGTACTCTTCGGGGGTGTATTCCCTGGCTTCGCCATTCTCGTCGAGCGCGAGGCCAGCGAACTCCGCGCAGCCCGCAATGTCAAAGAGAATCGACTGATATTCACCGGCCGTCACCGGGTCGCAGGTGCGCTCGATGGCGTAACGGAAATTCTCGGCGGTGAGTGCGGACCCATCGCTGTACTTCAGGTCCGGGCGCAGCTTGAAGGTGATTTGCGTCGCGTCTTCGTTGTATTCCCACGACTCCGCCGCGGCTGGCACCGTCTGCTGCTGGTCATCCAGGCGCGTGAGGCCTTCATACAGCAGGGCCAGGATCGTGATTTCCGAGGTGAAGGAACTCTTCTGGGGATCAACCACGTCGGGGTACGTAATCTGCTGCACACGGAGGACGCTGCCGTCATCCTGTGCCGCCATGCTGGTGGCCAGCGTAGGCACGATCAGGGCCAACCCTACGATGAGGGAGGCTAATCTGACCCAGAGACGAGACGTGCGGAGCATTGGCATTCTCCTCTGTCGCGTATGCGCGTATTCCCCTGTGGGCGGTGCGCCGTGAGATTGCATGAACTTAGCCCCGCATCGCCTCACTGTCAATCCAGGAAACTACGAACATGGCCATCGGGCGCGAGATCGGGCTACCGGGCCTCGGCCAGGGTGACGGTCACCGCTGCCGTCGGGGCATGCAAACGGGCCTGGCGTATGCCAGGCCCGTTGATCTCGCATGTCCCGTATGCCTAATTAATGACCGTGACCGGTGTGCCTACGTCCGCCCAGCCATACATCCAGGATGCGATGTCCAACGGCAGGTTAATGCAGCCGTGGCTCATTGGCGCGCCGAAGTTGTTGTGCCAGTAGGCTCCGTGCAGGGCGTTGCCGAGGTTGTCGAAGTACATGACGTTGGGCACATCTTCGACCTTGTAGTACTCGTCGCTGATGGTGCCTTCCATGGTCTGGACGTCGTACTTGGCCAGGATGGAGTGGAACCCGACGGGCGTCACCGTCTCGGGCACATTGCCGACGCCGGTGCTGACCAGCGATGTGACGACCAGTTCGCCTTCCTCGTAGGCCCACATGCGCTGCTGGGAAATGGAAACCACGATTTCGCGCCAGCCGCCTTGCTGTGGCCCAGGCCCCGCGGACCACCCATCATCGGTTGCCGCCGGCTCTGGTGTGGCAGGAGGAACCCAGAGATCTTCGCTGTACGTGGGAACGTCCTCAAGCTGCTGGATCGGCTCCGTGGCAATCCCGGAGTTGCTGGCCGCGATGTCCCCGAGCGGGAGCGGATCAACCGTCTCCGGGCCAGTCTGGCGCAGGATGCCGTTCTCGAAGTACTGAACCCGCGTGCCATCCGGGGCACGGAACGCCTCAGTGAGTGGCGTGCCGAGCAGCGAGGCCGCCTCGCCGGTTGACCAGTAACTGAGGAACGGCTCGCGAACCGTGTGGCCAGAGGATACGGCATTCAGGCAACCAGTCCCGGCCGGTGGGCAAACGGTGCGCTCCAGGGCCCGGTCCAGGGCGTGCGAGGCGCCGGGTTTGCGCGCGGCGTCCAGTGCCTGGCGACCGAGATCCAGTGTCTGAACCTGGTTTTCCGGGGCTTCGTCCGGGAGGTAGACCAGCGCGAAATGCTCGTAGTACTGAATGGTGTCAGCACCGTGGACCGTGCTGAATCCACTGCGCGGCTTGAACTCTTCGGTGACAGGATCACCCAGGAGGGCGCGTTCGGCGCGCCAGAGATCGAGGAACAGGCCGTCGGTGGTGTGGCCCGTTTCCGGCACGAAGACCGTGCGTGGCGGAGCCCACTCCTGGGCAGAAGTTTGTGCAATGCCGAGCGAAAAGCAGGCCGCCAAGGCAGCGAAGAGCGCGAACGTCAATCGAACCCGAAGCCACGCCGCACAGCCGCGCGCGCCGGGGTCCGAAACCCCTTCCCCCATACCTATTCCCCCGGTCCATGTTCCTCGGCGCTGCCTCCCCAAAGGTAGCGCCGAGAGTCTTCCCGAGGGCCAGTATACTCACGCCTCCCCGCACCTTCGTGTTGCGAATTAGCCCCACTGGGGGATCGTCAGGAGCGGCATGTCGCTCGATTGGATTGAACCTGCCGCGACGCCGCCAGCGTTCCGCGCGGCGCACCCGGACCCGTTGATTGCCGCCATCCTGTCGCGACGGCTCAGAGATCCGGCCGAGATCGCGGATTTCCTGAATACCGACCAGCGCCCATCGCCCGATCCGTGGCTGCTTCCCAACATGGACCGTGCCATCGCCAGGATCACTCGCGCGCTGCAGCAGGGTGAGCGCATCGGCGTATTCGGTGACTACGACACGGACGGTGTGACCTCCAGCGCAATCCTGACCCAGGCGCTCCGCGCCGCAAGCGATGGCACACAACCACATGCCGTGCGCCTGCCCTATCGGGTAGAGGGCTATGGCTTGAGTGTGAAGGGCGTCACCGATCTGGCTGATGCCGGTACACAGGTACTGATTGCGGTGGACTGCGGCAGCAAGGACCACGCAGCGGTGGCGATGGCGCGCGAACGCGGCCTGGATGTGATCATCGTCGATCACCACCGCATTATCGAGGCGCCGCCTGACGACGCCATCATCGTCTCCGCGCAGCTCGATCCGGAATCGCCCTATCTCGGCATGTCGGCGAGCGGTTTGGCGTACCTGGTGGCCGTGGCGATGGCGCAATCAGGTCTCGATGCTGGCGATGGCCCTGGCGCAGAGCCGCGCTCGTTACTGGACCTGGCGATGATCGGCCTGGTCGGTGACGTTTCGCCGCTGGTGGGGGTGAACCGCGCGTTGGTGCGGGATGGCTTGCGGGTGTTGCGCAATGGCCACGTGCGGCCGGGCCTGCAGGCGCTGGCGGAATCCGCTGGCATGGAGCTGCGCCGCGTCTCCAGTTCCGAGATTGCGTTTCAACTTTCTCCCCGGCTGAACGCACCAGGACGTCTCTCCGATGCGCTTCCGGCCTACAAGCTCCTGATGGCGGACAACGTGGCGGAGGCGCGCACGATCGCGGCGATGGTGTCCCAGGCGAACCAGCGCCGCAAGACGGTGCAGCAGAAGATTCATGGCGAAGTGGAGGCACTCCTCTCGCGTGATCCGGCGCGCCTGCAGCGGCGCTTCCTGCTGGTGAGTGGCCAGGAGTGGGAGAAGGGGATTGTTGGCCTGGTCGCCAGCAAGCTCTCGGAACAATTGGATCGGCCGGTCGGGGTACTCAGCATCGCAAACGGCGAGGCCCACGGCTCGGCGCGCTCTATCCCCGGCTTCGACCTGGCGGCGGCCCTGGCCGACCACGATCACCTGCTGCTCCGTCACGGCGGCCACGAGCGGGCCGCGGGATTGGCCGTTGCGGCGGACCGGCTGGCCGACCTGGAGGAGGCGTTGCACCTGGCGGTAATCGCCGCCGCTACGCCGCCACCGGGTCCGGGACGGCTGGAGATCGATGCGGATCTACCCGTGGAGCGGATGACGCTGGAGACGCTGGGTGAGATCCAGAAGCTGGGACCATTTGGCGAGGCGAATCCGCAACCGGTCCTGCGCGTGCGGCATGCGCCGCTGCGCGAGTATCTCGCGATGGGCAGCGAGCGGCAACACCTGAAGCTCCAAATCGGGAACGGCTTCCCGGGCGTGAGCGCCATTCTCTGGAGCGGCGCTCACCGTTCCCGGGAGCTGGTTGGACAGCGGAGCGTCGACCTGGCCGGGGTCCTTGAGTGCAACGAGTGGCAGGGGACGCGCCGTATCCAGATGCGGCTGCTGGACTTCAAGGTCTCGTAGCAGGGCGCGAACGGCATCGGACATGCCTACGCCGCGGCGGCCCTCACCCCCAACGCCTCTCCAGGTGCGCGGGAGAGGGGCTGGGGTGAGGGCAAAGCGCTGGCGGGCACGCCTCTCTGCCCGGCACTTTAGCTCCCCTGGGCGTTCGCTTCGTCGCCCGCCTGCTGGGCATGCAAGTGGGCGGCAGCGACCGCATCTGGCAGCGAAGGGCCGACCAGCGGCTCGATCTGGCCCAGAAGGCCATCGACCAGGGTGTCATCCAGGCGGATCGCAGCGGCGATCACCTGGTCCATGGTCGCCGCAAAAATGAACTCCATCTCCTTGCGCACGGTCGGCGGCAGTTTGCTGAGATCACGCGCGTTTTCGTGCGGCGCAATCATGCGGCGAATGCCGTGGCGATGAGCGGCCAGCGCCTTCTCGCGGAAGCCACCAATCGAGAGGACACGCCCACGCAGGGTGATTTCGCCGGTCATCGCCGTGTCACCGCGCACCGGGCGGCGCGTGAGCGCGGAAATGAGCGCGGTGGCCATGGTGATCCCGGCGGACGGGCCATCCTTCGGGGTCGCGCCCTCGGGGAGGTGAATATGCAGATCGAGACGGGACTGAAAATCCGGATCGATATCCAGTTGCTCCGCGCGGGAGCGGGCATAGCTGACGGCTGCTCGCGCAGACTCCTGCATGACCTCGCCGGCCTTGCCGGTAATGGTCAATGAGCCCTTGCCGATCATGGTGGCGACTTCCACCGGGAGCAGTTCTCCGCCAACCTCTGTCACGCCAAGGCCCATGGCCAGGCCAATCTGGTCGTCGCCGACGTGGATGTCCTGTGAGTAGCGAGCCGGACCAAGCAGTTCGACCAGCCGCGCATCGGAGATACGGAGGCGACTGGTCTTCCCGCGCACCACGTCCCGCGCGAGACGGCGGCAGATGGCGGCAAGTTCGCGGTCCAGTTGGCGGACACCGGCCTCGCGCGTGTACTCGCGGACCAGGGTCGTCCAGGTGCGCGCGGGGATGGTGACCGCCCGATCTTGCAGGCCGTGCGCCACGATCTGCTTCGGCAGCAGGTAGCGCTTGCCAATTTCGATCTTCTCTTCTTCGGTGTAGCCCGGAATCTCGATCACTTCCATGCGGTCCCGCAGCGGACGCGGGATCGGCGCCATATTGTTGGCCGTAGTCAGGAAGAGGACCTGAGACAGATCGTAGGGCATGTCCAGGAAGTGATCGCTGAACGTCCGGTTCTGCTCCGGGTCCAGCACCTCCAGCATGGCGGAGGCCGGGTCTCCCCGGTAGTCCGAGGAGAGCTTGTCAATTTCATCCAGCAGGAGCACCGGATTGACGGAGCCAGCCTGCTTCATGGCGGAGATGATGCGGCCCGGCATCGAGCCAATGTAGGTGCGGCGGTGGCCGCGAATCTCGGCTTCGTCGCGTACGCCGCCCAGGCTGACCCGCACGAAGTTGCGGCCCATCGCGGACGCGATTGATCGTCCCAGGCTGGTCTTGCCCACGCCTGGCGGGCCAACGAGGCAGAGGATCTGGGTCGCCGTAGCGCCTGTTGCAGCCGTGAGCTTGCGCACCGCCAGGAAATCCAGGATGCGTTCCTTGACGGCCTTCAGCCCGAAGTGCTCGGCATCCAGCAGGCGCTCGGCCTCGATGAGATCAAGCTGATCTTCGCTCCGCTCGTGCCAGGGCAAGGCCAGGACGGTATCGAGATAGGTGCGGACGACCGTTGCCTCGGCCGAGACGCCTGGCATGCGCTCAAGCCGCGAGACTTCCTTGGTGACCCGGTCCGCGGCGGCGGCGGGCATGCCCCGCTGGGCCACGCGGGCGCGCAGGGTGTCGAATTCGTTGCCGTTCTCCCCGCCAAGTTCGTCGTGAATGGCCTTCAGTTGCTCGCGCAGGTAGTACTCGCGCTGGTTACGATCGATCTGGTCCCGCACGCGGTCCTTGATGCGGCGCTCCAGCACGGCGACGTCGATCTCCGCCGCCAGGTGCACGGCGACGCTTTCGAGGCGGCGCAGCGGATCGCAAATCTCCAGGAGCGCCTGCCGTCTCGCCACGTCGGTCAGGAGTTGGGTTGCCAGCAGGTCCGCCAGGTGACTGGGGTCGGATGCCCGCTGCACCATGTCCTGCACTTCGACCGGCAGTGCGCCGCGCGCATCACCGTAGCGGTTCGCCAGGTTCTGGACGTGGGCGATCAGCGCCCGCGCTTCCGATTCCGGCGCGTCCGGCTCTTCCAGGATCTCGGACTGGACCGTGTAGTAGCCGGGATTGCTGATGAAATCGCTGATGCGGACCCGGCAGACGCCCTCCAGGACCACCTGCACGTTGCCGGCGGCCTGCCGCTCCGAGGAGACGATGGCGACGAGGGTGCCGACCTGGTGCAGCGCATCAGGTCCCGGTTCGTCGATTTCGACCTCACGATGAGCGGTCACGATGAGATGGCCGTCTCCGGCCAGCGCCTGTTCCACGGCGCGTACAGAACGTGGGCGGCCTACGAGGAGGGTGACCACGTTCCGGGGGAAAATAACAACATTTTTCAGCGGTAGAAGCGGCAATCGCTCCTGCACGCCCTCTCTCGGTGCGCCAGTGCTCACGCCGGCCAGCCTTGCATACGAGAAGGCCCCTCCAGGGGACGAATCGCGTGTGCCGAGCGAGCAAAATTGGCAGGGTGCCCTCGCCGACTCCGTGTCGCGGGATAGAGATCATACTCGCAGCGGTGACTTCGGGGAAGGGGTTACGGGCGCCGCCACGAAAAACGGGCGGCCATATGGCCGCCCGTCCAGACTACGATGTGATGCTGCTGGCTATGGACCTACGTCCAGGCCGGAGCCGGTTGAGCCAAGCGAGCCGCCATTGTCCTGGAAGAGGACATCGAAGCCCTCGGCGGGCGCGCTCGCGTCGAGCGGCTTGGCCTGGATGTGGAAGCTCTCGTACTCGGAGAATGGCTGGTCCGTCTCGAACTGTGCCTGCCCCTTGCCATCCTGGCCGACAGTGAATTCCGAAACAGGGACCAGGCTGCCGTCCTCGCTCACCATCAGCAGTTGATAGGTGCCGGCAGCCTCCTTCGAGTTGATGTCGACCTGCAGCATTCCGGCGCGCTGATCCGCACCCATCACGATCTGCCCTTCGGCCTGTGGCGCCGCTTCACCCGGCGACAACTGATACGAGGTGGTGCCGGAGCCGAAGTTGGTCAATTCAGATTGCAGATCCGCCAATTGCCCTGTTTGCGTGGAGAGCTGATCGCGCAACTGCAAGCCCCACATGCCGGTGACGACCAGGGCGATAAGGAGCGGCGCGGAAATAGCGGAGATGATCCAGCCTGTGCGCGATTGCCTCCGGGGCTGCGCCGCATTGCCGCCTGCGGCCGGGACTCCAACGGGCAACACCAGGTCATCCTGGGCGGTAGAGGGTGGCAACGTGGGTGTGCGGAACGCCTCCATCGAGGTCATGGGGAGCGGAGTTGCGGCGACAGCTCGCTGAGCATGTGCGACCCGGGCAAAGAGTGCGGCTTTGCTGGCAACCGACGGCTGCGCCTGCGGCGCCAGGTACACGAGCATTCCGGCGGTGTCGAGCGCGTCTGCTACCGCCCGTTCACAATCGGGACATACCCGCATGTGCGCGTCAACAGCGGCATGCTCGGCTTCCTCCAGGGCGCCAAGTGCGTACGCGGCGGCAAGGTCATCCACGTGGCCACCCGGCATCGATGCCGGGTTCGCCATCTCGCGTGGACCGGCAAGCCGGTACGTGCGCCGAGGCGTTGGCTGGTAACCGCGGTTATCGCTCACGCCAACTGTGCTCCGTCACTACCGAGTGCGTCCTTGAGCTTCTGCATCCCAAGCCGCATTCTCGTCTTGATCGTGCCAAGGGGTTCTCCCAGCGCTTCCGCAATCTCACGCTGAGTCATCCCCCTGAAATACGCCATTTCAATCGCTTCTCGCTGGGCGTCTGGCAATTCCGCCAGAGCGATCCCAATCGTTCCTCGCAACGTGCCGAGCCAGACTTCTTCTTCGACATCGGAGCCGGACCCGGTGTCGGGCACGGCTGCCAGCACCTGTTCTGGCTCTTCGCTATCCGCCTTCTGCGGCCGGCGATTGCGCTTGCGAATCTCATCGATCGACAGGTTGTGGGTAATGCTCAGCAGCCAGGTGACGAAAGAACCTTTCCCGGCACTGAAATTACTGCCCTGCTGCCAGGCGCGGAAAAACGCCTCTTGCAGGATCTCTTCCGCTAACTGCCGATCACCCACGATCCGCAGCGAGAAAGAGAAGACCACCCCGGAATACCGATCGTAGAGCACCTCCAGCGCACGGGCATCGCCCTGCGCGGCGCGACCAATCAGGTCGGCGTCGCTCGCTTCGATGAGGCTGGTTGCGAAGCCTGCCTCGTCACCGACCGGCATGGCCAATGGTGCCTCCAGGCCGGTCTGCCTCGATATACGGCGTGACCAGCGGATTTGGATTCATCGAGTGCCCGGCGGATCGCTCACAGGCGGTCCACCGCGATTCGCCCTGGGACCTGCGGGTTGTGCGGGCGGGAAGGCACTGTGCACAAGTTTACTGTATTGCCCTACCACTACTGGTGTTTTCCCGGGTTCCATTCGGACTACGGCGCCCCCATTCCGGTAAGGTGCGCGGCGTTCAGGGCTGCCCATTCCAGGTCCGGTTCCGCGAGGCCCAGCGCTTCCCGCGCTTCTCCGGCGACGAAGAGTGAGCCGGTCACCAGGAGCGAGCTGCTGGCGCGCGTGAGCTGGAGCGATGTCGCAACGTCAGGCGCGACCTGGACGGCGAATCCCAGCTCACCAGCAACGGCCGCTATGGCCTCTGGCGACGCGGCGCGGGGAGAGGAGGCGCGGGTGGCGATGATCTGCGAGGTGATCGGCTTCAGCTCCGCCAGGAACGTCGCAATGGTCTTGTCGCTCCCCATGCCGACGATCGCCGCTGCCGCCTCGGGGCCAATTTCCGCGCGCCAGGTCTCCACAAGTGCCCGGGCAGCGGCGGGGGTGTGTGCGCCATCCAGCACGATGTCCTGGTCGTTGACCTGCACGCGCTCGAACCGCCCTGGCCAGCGCGCGTTCCGCAATCCGGCTCGCACAGCGCTTTCAGGGATGGGCACATCACGGTTTCCGAGCACATACAGGGCTGCCATGGCGGTGCAGGCGTTCTCGACCTGGTGTGGCCCAGCGATCCCGATGCGGAGATTCGCCCAGGCGCCCCAGGGACCTGTGGCGGTGAAGCTGCGCCAGTCGCCTGTCCAGCTCCAGTCCTCGCCGCCCATGAGCAGTGGCGCGTTGACGTCTGCCGCGGCCTGCTGGATCGCCGCCGCTGCCTCTGGCGGCTGCGGAGACACCACCACCGGCGTGCCAGGGCGCAGGATGCCCGCCTTCTGCTGGGCAATCTCGGTCAGCGTATTGCCGAGCACGGCGGTATGCTCGTAGTCGATGCGCGTGATGATCGTTACCAATGGCTCAATGACGTTGGTGGCGTCGAGGAGGCCACCCAGGCCGACTTCGATGACAGCCAGTTCACACTGCGCCTGGGCAAACGCGAGGAAAGCCATCGCGGTGATCATTTCGAACGTGGTGACCGTGTCAAGCTCCGGGTGACCCGCCTCCAGCCGGCTGGCAGCCAACGCGACCTGCTGCGCAAGGCCAGCAAAAACCGCATCTGTCACGGGGTTCCCGTTGATCGCGATGCGCTCCGGGAAGCGGTGCAGATGTGGTGACGAGTAGAAGCCCGTCGACAGGCCCGCTTGCCGCGCGCAACTCGCAATGAAGGCGGATGTCGAGCCCTTGCCCTTGGACCCGGCCACATGCGCCAGTGGCACGGCCCGCTGCGGATCGCCCAGTTCCGCCAGGAGCGCCCGCGTGCGGCGCAAGCCGAGCGCCGCGCGCTCTGGGCCCCCAAAGGGATTGGAGATCAGCCCCCGCTCGTAACTCGAACGTCGCCAGAGTTCTTCCAGCGCCTCGCGATATGACCACTCTGCCACGTGCATTTCCCGTGTTTTTTCGCGCTTTCCAGCGGCCCGGATTCTGGCCGGTGGCAAGTATGGGCTTGCCCGGAGGTCACTGCATCTGGCATCTTGCTCCCCTACACCAGTCGAGCAGGGACCCCGAGGACCTGCGATTGGTGCGCCAACTTGCACATTGCTGTTGCGTCGAGGCCCGCGGAGGCGCACGTACTATGAAGATTGTTGCCCTGTTCGCTCGTGTGAATTGCCTGTCCTGGTCCCGCCAGGAGGGTGGAGCAGCGTGATGCCTGGCCGGTTTGCCGGGCGTTCGCCACAGCCGGAGGGGCCGAAGCCCTTCTCTGCGGAATGGGTTGCCGCGCACGAGCAACCACCGTCGCTCGTGGTTGCCACGCTGCCACCTCGGACGGGGTTCCGGCTCCCAGGATGGTTTCCGGGAGAGCGAGCGACCAGCGCCGGTCTCCTGGTCGTGGTGATCCTGCTGACGGTGTATCTCACCCTGCCCGCGGGCAGAGGTGGTCCGCTCATGCACTATGGCGGTCCAACTGCCGAAGAACTGGCGGTGCAATCGCTTGCCGCGCAGGCGACGCTCGTGCCGGATGCGACGCTTGCTTCCATTGAGGCGATGGCGCCACAGGCTCAGCCATCTGTGGCGCAGGTGACGCAGCCCACGGTGGCGCCCGCGGCCGTACCCACCACCGTGCCTGTAGTCGCGCCGACCACTGCGCCAACGGCGGCGGCAGCGCCGGCAGCGATGGCGACTACGCCACCCACATCGCGCACGCCATTTACAGAGGCGCTCCTGCCGGAGTACCGCATCGTTGCCTACTACGGGCACCCGCATGACTCCAACATGGGCATTGTGGGCGAGATGCCGCTCGACGAGTTGACCGGGAAACTGCACAAACAGGCCGAGGCATTTGAAGCTGCCGATCCTTCCCGGCCAGTGGTCCCCGCGCTGGAGCTCATCGCGACCGTGGCGCAGCGTGATCCCGGGTTTGACGGCACCTACATCCTGGACACCGACCACGAAACCCTGCGTGAGTACATTGACTATGCGGCCGAGCACGACATGCTCGTCATCCTGGACGTGCAGATCGGGCGGGGCACCGTTGCCGATGAGATCGAGAAGGTGCGCGATCTCCTGGAGCAGCCGAACGTGCACCTGGCGCTTGACCCCGAGTTTGCTATCGCGGAGGGGGAGACCCCCGGCGACCATATCGGCTCACTGGACGCGGACACCATCACCTACGCGCAGCAGGTGCTGGCCGAGATCTCGACGGAGCAGGGGATTCCGCCCAAGATGCTGATCGTGCATCAGTTCCGCGAAGACATGATCTCAGGGAAGGGGCAACTCGCCCCCATGCCGGGTGTGCAACTGGTGATCGACGCGGACGGGTTCGGCGAACCAGAGTTGAAGACGTTCGTCTACAACTACCTCGTGCGGGACGAACCAGTCGAGTTCGGCGGCATCAAGCTGTTCTATAGCCAGGACAGTCCGCTGATGAAGCCGCGTGAAATTCTCGACCTCGTGCCCGCGCCGGACGTCATCATTTACCAGTAGACGCGGCGCAATCTGCGGTTGACCACGCCCCAACAAACAGCGAACATCGCGCAAACTGCCGCAACTCGATGAAAGAGGGGTGCGCCATGGTGCGTTGGGGAATGATCGGCGCGGGAACAATCGGTCGTGAGTGGATGGCCGAGGCCATCGCGGCGCAGCCAGATGGCGA
>JALYWD010000015.1 GCA_030852885.1 Chloroflexota bacterium
GCCTGGGCATCATGGTGCTCACGAACGCGCAGCCCATCGGCGCGGCCGAGACACTCTGCCTCGAGTTCTCTGATCTGGCCACCTACGGCGAGATTCGCGCCGACTACCGCACCATCCTGGCTGGCATTTTCGCCGCCATGGATGTCCCGGCCTACGGCACGGCGGAGGGCTATCTACAGCCACCCGCCGATGTTACGTCGGCTCTGGACAGCAGCGCATACACCGGCGTCTACAACGATGACTACTATGGCCCGGTCACCGTGGCTGCTGACGGCGACGCCTACACCATCGCTATCGGACCCGCCCAGATGAGCTTCGCGCTGGAGCACGTGAACGCCGACACCTTCAAGTTCCAGCCGGTGGGCGAGAACGCCGCTGGCCCCACCGCCGTGACCTTCACCCGCGCCGGCGACGGCACAAACGCGCAGTCCATGACCATCGACTACCTGAACACGACCGGGCAGGGCACGTTCATCCGGGAGGGCTACGAGCCCAACCCAGGGGAGTAGGGCGCCCGCGTCGCCACAAACGGAGACCGGGAGCGCGCCCCGTCCCGACGCGGCAGGGCGTGCTCCCGGCAGTCATGCGTCTCCGTGCACCTGGCAACGCCTGGAGCTGCTGACCGGCATTTGTCCGCCTGGTTCCGCTGTACATAACGCTTGCTGCAGCGCATAGCACGTGGGCGGCACAACCAGTTGCCGTGCCGCCCCTTATTGAGTTTGACGCCGTATACGGACGATCCGATTGCGAACACCAGGAGCCGCCATGGACCCGTCACGCTTCGACTCGCTGACTCGCGCAATCGCCCGGACGGGTTCCCGGCGCTGGTTGTTGCCGCAGTTGGCCGCGGCCTCCCTGCTCGGTGTGCTGGCCTCCGGGAAGGCGGAGGAGGCTGACGCCGAACGCCCATCGGACCGGATGAAGCGGCGCGCAAAACAGCGCAATCGCAAGCAGCGCAACCGGCGCCGCCGTAACACGCAGAATGCCGGCAACGGTGGGGGCGGCAACAGCAATCACACTGGACGCACGTCTTGCATCGCCAACGGCGACATCTGCACCCGGGACAGCGCCTGTTGCTCGAATAACTGCTTCAACGACCAATGTGCGGCCAGGGTGACGCAGTGCGGCCAGGGCAGCGCCGGCCCACCGTGCGTGCCCCCTGCCAAAGGCTGTGCGGGAACGGCGTGCTGCTACGGGAGCGTGGCCTGCGGCGAGACCTGTTGCGATCCATCAGCCACGCAGTGCAATGACCAGACCGGGCAATGCCAGGGCGGGCCTACCTGCGACGCCCAGACGTGCCCAATCGGCTGCTGTGATGAGTCCGGAACGTGCCTCACAGACCAGACTGGCTGCAACGGTGGGGGCAGTCCCTGCTGTTTTGGCTGCTGCGACTCTGCAACCGGGCAATGCCTGCCGGGTGTCAACAACGACCAGTGGTGTGGGAAAGACGGGCAACAGTGCGGCCCCTGCACGGGCGCTACCCAGTGCGTTCAAGGCGAGTGCAAGTGCACCGATGACACGTGTCCACCAAGCTCCGGCGGAACCTGCCAGAACGACCAATGTATCTGCACGGATGGCGTCTGCCAGGGCTGCTGTCTCGAGAACGTCTGCCACCCAGGCGACCAGCCGGGAGCCTGTGCCCCAGGCGGTGACTGCGTGGTCTGTCAGCCCGGGTGGATCTGTTTCGGCACGGATCGGGTCTGTTGCCCCGCAAACACCACGCACCTTTGCGGCGGGGAGAACCTGTGTTGCTCGACCGGCTGTTGCGGCGAACAATGCTGCTGAGCCTGATCGACGGTGCATTCGGCATCACACGGGTGAGCCGTTCCCGTGCTTCGCCCGGGACGACGAAAAGGTGGTCCGCCGTTTATAACGGATGATTCACGGAATCGGCGTCGCTACGCCACCTCCACGTAGAAGGGAGTCACCATGAAAACCGGCACACCTGCCCCGATCTTCTCCCTGTCAGGCGCCACCGGCCCGGGCCTGGACCTTGCCGGTATCCGGGGCACGCAGCGGGCCGCGCTCTTCTTCTACCCGAAGGATCGGACCTCTGGCTGAAGGAACCAACTCGCCGCCGTGCGCGATGCGATTGACGCCTTCCGAGCCCTGGACACCGAGCCCTACGGGGTCAACGAGGCCGATGCGGCCAGCCACAAGGCCTTCATCGACGAGCAGGAGTTGAACTTCGACCTCCTGATCGACGATGGCCTGCACGTGGCCCGCGCCTACGACGCCCTCAGCGACACCGGCACGCGCATCAAGCGCACCGTGGCCGTCGTTGGCAAGAACGGGAACCTCATCTACTGGGCGCCCGGCGCTCCACCCGTTGAGGACATCCTCAAGGCCATCACCCTGGCCAACGATGAGGAGTAGGGGAGAAGCCACCTGCGGCGGCGCCGGCCAGATGGCCGGCGCTGCGGCACCTCACGCTCCGGTTTCCGCGAACCCATACACCCCCGTCAGTTGCAGGTAGCAACGATCCGGATGCTTGTCCCAGCCCCGCGCCAGCCCAACGCGCAGATATACGCGCTGCTCGCGCAGGCCATCGCGCATTGCCGCAGCCGCGGCCTCCGGCGCGAGCCCGCTGTCACGCAGGAGATCGAGCTGCCTTCGGAAAGCCAGGTCTACGACCGCGAGTTGGTACACGTCCCCGGTACTATCGCGAAACCGCAGGCGGTACTCCCAACGGCCGCGGTCAGCAAAGCGCTGATAGATGACCTCCACTACCTCGCTCGCTTTCACCGTCCCCAGGGATCGCGCCCCCTGCCCGCTGAGCACATACCGGCCCCACGCCCCGGCGGCCTCCGCATGAATTTCCGCGCCAAAGATGGCTCGCACCGATGGTGAACACGTACGCTCCAGCAGATCGATACGCTCCTGCTCCGTAAGCACCCGCCGCACGCGCTGCCCACGTTGCGGTGTCAGGCGATCCTCGGTGTGCGGCGCATGGCTTCCCTGCGGCCGGCCGGAGATGCGGAGATCCACCACCGCGAACGGGGCCACCGGTCCACCGTGCGCACGCTCCAGCCAGGCTTCGTCCGGGCCAGAGCGGCCTACGACTGGCCGCACCGCGCCACCATCTTCCAGGTAGCCACCCACGCAGACGCGCGTGCCCTCCATACGCGTCACATCCGTGACAATCATCGTGCGCCGGCGCGGTCTATCCTTCCAGACCTGTTTGAGTCGAGACAACCAGCTTTCGGGCATCACATGACTCCAGGTTCACGCACATCGGGGAAGCGACGCGGCGCGCAGGTCTGGGTCGCCGGAGACCCCTGGCAGCTTCCATTGCCGCCGCCCTTTGTCACGCCGGCCCCTGCCCCGGAGCCGTTGACGGTGTTCACCATCGGCCATAGCAACGTGCCAGCAGACGAGTTTCTCGGGCTGCTCCAGCTCCATCATGCCGCGACGGTGCTCGATGTCCGCAGCGCACCCTACAGCCGCTACGTCCCGCACTTTAACCGGGAATCCTTGCAAGCGCTGCTGGTGACACATGCGGTTTCGTACGAGTGGGCAGGAGACACGCTGGGCGGCCGCCCGGACGACCCTGCCTGCTATCACGGCGGTGCATTAGCGGGAAAACTCGATCATGCAACGGTGCGCCAGCGCCCCTGGTATCAGCGCGGCATCCATCAGCTCATGGCCACAGCCTTGCACCAGCGGACCGTGCTGCTCTGTAGCGAGGAAGATCCGCGACGCTGCCATCGTCACCACCTGGTCGCGCGGTCCCTCATTGATGGCGGCGTGCGGGTCTTGCATATCCGGCACTCAGGAGAACTTGAAGACGCGGAAACACTCGATCGTGCCGGGCAGGATGGCGGCCCGCAGCAACTGAGCCTGGGAGGAATCGCCGCGTGAACCTCTACACCATCGGCTTCACCGGCAAATCCGCCGAGCGCTTCTTTACGCTGCTGCGGGAGAATGGCGTGCAGCGCCTCGTGGATACCCGGCTCTACCCCAGCACCCAGCTCTCGGGGTTCGCGAAGGCGAAAGACCTCGCCTGGCTGCTGACTGGCCGGGCACGACAGTCATTCACCTGGCGCGAACAGGCCGTTCCCACCCCATCTTGCGCGATATGCTGGCGACGCTTCCTGCCCGATGGTGATCCCGACAATCTGTAGATAGCACCGATCTGGCTGGCTCTCCGTTGGCTCGGCCAGACCGATCCGCAAATACACCAGGTTCTGACCCTGGAGGACTGTCCGCATCCCTCGCGCCATCAGTTGCGGCGTATATGATTTGCCTCGGATGGCGAAGTGCCCCTGTGCCAGCAAATCGACGATGGTGAGCTTGTAAATCTCGCCGCTGGCATCCCGGAACGCGAGCCGCATATCCAGCAGGTCCTCTTCGTGGCTGCGCCGCGTCGTGACCGACAGCACCTCCGCGACCTTGATCGTACCCAGCGACCGATCTCCCGTGCCGGAGGTTACGTACCAGTCCTTGCCACCACCGGGATCAACGTGGATCTTCGCGCCGAACATCTCCCGCACGCCAGGAACGCAACTCGCTTCCAGGAGGGCCAGGATCTCTCCGAATGGCAACTCCCCCACGATGCGGTGTCCGGTCTCCGCCGCCATCCGCATTTCCGTGAACGGCGGGAGCGTATCTGGCGGGGCGTCTCCGATCTGTAGTCGAATCTCCTGGAATGGCGCCAGGTATCCGCCTTTGGCGGACAGCATCCATTTGCTGTCTGGACCGTTCGCGCCAACCCGCAGGCGCACAAGCGTGCCGTCCTGGAGCCGGCCAGCCACTCCAACCCGGTCATCCGGCATCCAGAAAACGTCAATCAGTGTCAGAGAGACCTCTCGCGAATTGCTCAGCCCAGCCTCAACAGCGCGAGTCCGGGAGTCAAGCTTTCCCAGCATCGAGTTGCTCCTTCGGAATCAGGAGGCACGTCCGCAACCACCTCAGCGCTGTCACCGACGCTCCGGGTGCGGCTGCTCTCCCAGGGGCTGGCTCACGGGCGGCGACCTCGCTGGACCCGGCGCGATGCCCGCCCTGCCATCTGGCCCCCTGACGCTGGTGGTGTCTCGAGGTCCTGTAGCGATATCAAGCCAGCCACCTGCAGGGAGCAGCGGTCTGGGTGTGCCTCGGTCGGCCGCGAAAGCGCGATCCGCAAGTACAACGGCTCTTCCCCGCGCAGGCGATCCCGCACCAGCCGCCCGACTTCGTGCGCCGTGTAGCCGGCATCTCCCAGCAGGGTGAACATGCTCTGCGCCATGAGATCCCCAATGGTGAGCTTGTAGCTCTCGCCACTGGCGTCCCGGAAGCTGAGCCGAAAATCCATGACCCCTGCGTCGCGGTTACGTCGCACGGTGACCGACTGCACCTCCACCGGCCTCACGGTGCCCAGTGAGCGCTCGCCTTCGCCGGCGGCCACATACCAGTCTTTGCCCCCGCCGGGATCGACATGAATCTGCGCGCCGAAGATCTCCCGCACGCTGGCCGCGCAGGTGCCTTCCAGGAATCCCGCGATATCCGTCAGCTCAAGCATCTGCAACGTACGGTGCCCTGTTGCCGCTGCCTGGCGCTCCTCGGTGAACGGCGGGGAGATGTCCGGCGGGGCATCGCCAAGGTGCAGGCGAAGCATCGAGAACGGCATGACAGGGTCGCCGCCAGCAGCGTCCAACCACGTGCCGTCCGGGCCGAAGTCGCCAACCCGCAGGCGCACCGGTGTGCCATCCTTCAGCACGCCCGCCACGCCGACCTGACCGTCATCCATCCAGAAAACATCGGTCACCACCAGGATCACGTCCTGCGGGTTTTGGAGTTCCGCTGCTGACGCGCGACGATGGGGCCAGAGCTTTCCCAGCATCAGAGTGATCCTGAGGGAATCCGGCGTTGTCGCTCGCCGCCGGGTTCCCAGCATGACATTTACCTACCGCCACCCGGAGTGGTTCCTGGCTCCTCGCCTGGCACCGGCACGACATACGATTCCACCCGGCTGATGAGGTCACCATTGAACGTGAACACCGTGCAGTAGGCAAATCGGAACGGCCCGCCCACCTTGTGGCGGCCTTCGCCACGGCCAATGGCCACCACCGTGTCCCCTTCCTCCACCAGGCGGTCCACGAACAGGGTGGGGCTGCCCGCAAAGTCCGGGTTCTCGATCTCGCTGTCGAACTCTGCCTTGCCCTGGAGGTGGCGGAACCCCGGGAGGTCCCAGACCACGTCCTCCGTCAGGCACGCCAGCACCCGCGCGTGATCACTCTGGCGAAATCCCTCGTGATACTCAAGCACCAGGTCCTTGCGTGCAGACATGCCGCTACACCTCGATGATCGTCTTGATATCCCCGGCTGGCTGCTCCAGGATCTGGGCAAACTCAACCAGGCCCGGCACGCGGCGGGTGATCATGCGCTCCACCAGCCCCGGCCAGCGCGCCTCGAAGCGGGCCAGATCGGCCACGCCCAGCTCGAAATCTTCCTTCGCCGAGTTGACGCTGCCCACGATCACCTTGTTGCCGCCCAGCAGGCTGCCGTTGATGGCGGCCGGCGAAACACTGACCTCGCTGCTGCGCCGCATACCAGAGAGGAGCACCAGCACGCCGTTTGCACCCAGCATCTGGATGGACGGGAAGAACGGCCCCTGCCGCCCGGACGCCTCCAGGATGAGATCGATCGACGGCAGATCATCGCCAATGGCTGCCAGTTCGTCGTCCGCGGCGGCGATGTAGCGCCCGCCCGCCGCCGCCACAATCTCGGCGGCCAGCAGCGACTGCGCGGGCCGCCGCCCCACCACCACCACGTCGATATCGCGCACCAGCAGCATCAATGCGCCGAGCAGGCCAATCGGCCCGGTCCCGAACACAACTGCCTGCCGCGGGTTCCAGGAGTTGATGCGGCGTTGGATGAGATTCGCCTGGCGCAGCCCCTTCTCCACCACGGAGAGCGGCTCCACCAGGATGCCGATGTGCTCAAGCGCCTGCGGCACCGGGATCAGGTAGCGCGGATCCTCCACCACGGTCTCGGTCATGTACCCGTGCAGCCCCGCGATACCGCGCTCGGTGTACTGCCGCCACTGGCACATATCCGGCTGACCCGCCTGGCAGGCCGGGCAAGTGTCCGGGCGGCGCACCGTCGCGGTGACCAATTCACCCGGCGCGAACCCCTGCACGCCCGCACCGACCGCCGCCACCTCGCCCAGCATCTCGTGGCCGAGCACCAGCACCTCTTCGCCCGCCGGTGCGGCTCCGAAGTGCGCGCGGATCAACTCGCGGTCTGTGCCGCAGACGCCGACGTGCCGGATGTTTACCTGGACTTCGCCGGGGCCGGGTTGCGGGCGCGAAATCTCGGCCAGGTGCATGGAATCGGGTTGCAACGGGCGGATGGCGATACCCGGCTGGCGGTCACTGGGGGATGTCGAAAGAGCCACGCTGGTGTCTGCTCCTCGCTGAGTGTTTCTGCATACATCGTGACAATGACACATTTTCTGGGCAATGGGACGTTCGTACGGTATCCTTGCCCAGGATCGCCGGCGCGATGCCCGCGATCATACAGGGTTGTCCCTGTTCCGTGATACCCATCCTGGCCGATGTCCATGACAGACCAGGTAGTCTCCCTGAGGGGGGGTGATTACACACGCATGCGGGCTGAACTCCGTGACGGGGAGGGCTTTGATCAGCTTCTCCGCCGTTTCAACAAGGGCATTGAGCGCTCCGGCATTATCCGCGAACATCGTCGCGGCCTGCGCTTCATCAGTGTCCAGGAAGAGAACCGCGCCAAGCGCCGTAAGGCCGAGCGCCGCCGCCGCCGCAACGCCGCGACCTAGTCGCTGGCTCGGCTGGTAGGCCTACCTCTACTGCAAAGGAAAGCGGACCGGGATATCCCGGTCCGCTTTTGCGTGCCCAGCCGGAGGCATGGCTGGCCGGTGTGACGCTTCCCTCACAAATAGGCCAACTCGGCCCATGCCCGGAGGAGTGCGCTGCACGAAGCTGTGGGCTGGGCGTGCGGCGCTGGGCTGCGCCTGGGCTCGCGCACGGCATGGGACATGATGCCTTGCCTCACCAGAACCACCTTCAGCCGGGGAACCGGCGCGGATTTTATCAACGAGGCCTTACAGCAGGGGAACCCTCCACACAATACAGTGAGGGCAGTCCGATTCTGAAACCGGAGGATGAGATGGCTCAACATCGCGTTTCTCGACGGACCGTGATGCAGGGCGTTGCGTTCGGCATAGCGGCGAAAGGAACTCAAGGCATGCGGTCC
>JALYWD010000018.1 GCA_030852885.1 Chloroflexota bacterium
TGGGTGACTACGTCTGCGATCAATTTCTCCAGGTGAAGCGCGCCGAGTGGAGTGATTACCGCCGGTATGTCAGCCCCTGGGAACGCGACCGCTACGGGGACTGACGATGGCGGCGGTAACGGCGAACGAGCAACTCGAGGCAAGGCTTACGGTGCTAACCGTTGATGACGTAATCAAGCTGGCCCTGCCCACTGGCACGAATGTCGTTGCCGGCCAGGCCGGGCTTGACCGCGAGGTGACCTGGGCGGCACGCATCCGCTCCAGTCCACCCGCGTTCGCCCACCTGGCGGGTGGCGAGCTCGTGTTGCTGCCGGTGGCCGTGCTGGCCGAGCTGGATGAGCGCCTGCAACTGGAAGAAGTCATCTCCCGCCTGTCCGCGCTCGGCGTAGCCGGAGTCGCGGTCCTCGGCACGATTGGCAAGGCCGCGCGCGACGCGGCCGATGCCGTAGGCTTGCCACTCCTTGCCCTTCCGGCGAAATCCGACGTCAGCGCCCTGGAGCGGGACGCCGCGCGCCTGATCAGCGACCGCCGGCGCGAGGTGACCTACCGCGGCCAGGAAGTGCAGCGGCAACTGATGGACCTGGCCATCGCCGGGGAGCCGCTGGGCGATATCGTGCGCGAGCTTGCCCGCATCAGTGACCGCCCGGTAGCTCTGGAGGGGCGAGACGGCCGCTTGCTGGCGTACCACACCTCCGGCCGCGTCGCGCCGCCGCGCGAGATCATCGAGCCGATGATCCAGCGTGATCGCCCAATTGTGGCGCGCTGGCTGCGCTCCACGGCGGAAGCCAGCCCGGCCGATCCTCCGACCACGGTCTATGAAATGGATCACACCTGGTCTCGCATCGTGGCGCCGGTCATCGGCCGGGACGGCCTGCTCGGCAGCGTCTCGCTGATCGTGCCCCGGGGCCGGGTGAACCCGGAGGACGCGCAGATCACCGCCCGGGGGAGCGCGGCCTGCGCGGTGGTGCTGGCGCGGGAGCAGGCCGCCGCCACGGTCCGCCGCGAGGTGGAACTGCACGTCCTGGATGAAGTGCTGGATGGCGCATTGCGCAGCGAAGCGACGCTGCTGCAGCAGGCGCGGCGCCTGGGTCACGATCTGCAAGCGCCCGGTGTCGTCATCGTGGCGCGTCTCGACCACGTGTCGGCTGGTCCTGTCCGCGCCGCCTCGGCTGAAGACCGCTGGGAGGGCCTGGAGGAGGCGATTGCCCGCCTGGGCTCGACGCGGGGAGGCCGCGTGCTCTGGCGTGTCCGCAACAACGTCGCGGAGTTTGTCCTGCCAGCCGAGGTGGCCCGCGATGAGCGGATGATGGCGGAAGCGCTGCGTGATGATATGCGCGGCATCTTGCGCCCCGGGAGCGATGGCGCGGTCTCGGTGGGAGTCGGCACTGTCCGGGACGGGCTGCACGGCATCCGCCGCTCGCACGCCGAGGCCCGGCAAGCGCTGCTGCTGGGGCGGCGCCTGAGCGGCCCGGGCCACCTGACCCTCTTCGGTGAGCTTGGGGTCTACCGGCTGATCTTCGCCGCCGAATCGCTGCCAGAGCTTGGCGATCTCTACCAGCAGACGCTGGGCGGGCTCATGGCCTACGACAAGCAGAACAACGCCGGGCTGGTCAGCACGCTCGATGCTTTCTTTGCCGCCAACGGCAGCCCGAAGGAAGCGGCAGAGCGCCTGGGGGTGCACCGCAACACCGTCCTCTACCGTCTGGATCGCATCCGCGACATCACCGGCTATGACCTCGATGACGCGAGCGTGCGCATGCGGCTGCACCTGGCGCTGCACATCCACATGGCCCTCGGTGAGACTGTGGGCCTCGCCCAGGCCTGAGCCCCGTCTCCCGGCGGGCACGCTGGTATCCTTCCCCGTTGGGCCCGCGCGTGAATGCCGCCGCGTGGTGCGACACATCCACTCGCAGCGGCAGGCAGGGAGATAGCCCAGCGCCATGGCAGCGTTGCGTCCACTGACGATCGCGGTCCTCATCAAGCAAGTCCCGGATATGAACGCGGCGCGTGTCGATCGGGCGTCTGGGCGCGTTATTACCAGCAGCCAACTCGGCATCAG
>JALYWD010000173.1 GCA_030852885.1 Chloroflexota bacterium
GGCACAGACGCATGACCATCTCGCGCAGGGTTCGCCCGGGTATGCGCTCCATGACCGCGAGGGGTCGGCTGGTTTGCTTGCCATCCGCGCCCCGGAAACGAAGCCCATCGGGCAGCCACTGGATGTCACCAGGGAGGGGGCCGTGTGGAGCGCGGAGCGTATCCAGGAGGTGATCTTTCTGGAGCGCAACATAGCGTAGCGCCAGCACACGGTCGCGCTCCCGATCAGGGTGCTGATGCACGCGCAACGCCAGGATGCGTCCAGCGGGCGTGCGTATTTCGTAGACAACGGTGTGGCGCCCGGAGGCGCGCACCGCGTGGCCCTGGGCATCTCGCCGTACCGCGCCGCCGCCGAGTTGGTCGATGGCCGGCACGTTCGTGCGTGCATCCAGGAAGAGAGCATCGAGTTCGGAAAAGCTGAAAGACATGGCCTACATCTAAGGAAACGCTGGACGGCGATCTGCCAGGAGCTTGCTGGAGAATGGTACAGTCTGTCCGGACACCAGCGATTCCCGCTCGTTGTTGGCGCTCCCCGGCTGGTGTTTTGCTACCTGGCAATCGAGGATTATCTTGCAGCGACGACGCGCGACCGATACCGCCGAACGAGCAAGCCCGGCCATCGCCCCGGTCGGCGGCGTGGTGACCCCGGTCCGGCCCGGAATCGCTGATCCTTTCGGCTCATTCTCCGGTGAGGCCAACCTGGGTCGCAACGCTGTGGCGCAATCGCTGCAGCAGATGGCCGAGACCCTGGCGAGCGTCGATGACCGGGCGTCTGCACGCATGGAGGCGCTCAGCCGCGCGATTGCGACCGATGAAGGCCGTCAGCGCTGGGCCGAGGTGGACCTGCGGCGGGCCTTCAACACCGAGCACCTGGCCTACGCCTATGCCCTCCAGAAAGAAGGCGGGTACGCTCATTCCACCATTGCATCGGCAGACCGCATCAGGAACATCCTGGTCCTGGCGCCGATCCTCCTGACATGGTTTGCCCTGGCTGAAGCCTCGCGTGCCTACGCCACCTACATAACCGAGTTCCCGGATGAGGTGCGGCAGCCGTTCCTGCTGCTGTGGGAGCGTGGCTTTGGTGGCTACGCCAGCCCGCTCGCGCCCAGCTTCTCAACCGTCGCCCTGATCGACGCCGTCATCATCGCCGCGATCATCGCGCTCACGTTCTACGCACACGGGCGGCGAGAGGCGCGCGAGGACTCCGTCGACAAGACGGCGCAGGCATTCCAGACGGATCTGGACAACGTACTGGCCGAGGCGTCTGTCGTACTGGCGGTCGATCGTGGCAGCCGTCCAGCAGCGCTGGCTCGCAATGTGGACCGCCTGGTTGAGCGCTTCGACCAGAACTCCCAGGAACTGCTGACGCGGCTGCGCGTTGAGCATGACCGCCTGGAGCAACTGGCCGGCCGCCGTGAGCGCGAGTTCGCTGATTTCGGTGTCTTTGCTTCCGGCATGCGCGCGGGCGCGGAGGAAACCCATCGGCTCCTGGTGGAGCTGCGCCAGGTCTCAACGGGCTTGCAGGCGGCATTGGAAGATTTGACGTCGGAAGTCAGCGCAACAGTGGACCAGGGAGGCGCGCTTCTGCGGGCCGTGCAGGGGCTGGAGCACCTGACGACCGCGAATATCCAGAGCGACCAGGCGTTGACGAGACAGATCACTGCGGCGGCAACCGCACTTGCGGAAGCGGGGGACAAGGGTATCGCTGGCGCGGACGCGGCGGCACAGGCATCCCGGGTGGCAACCGAGGCGGTGCGCGGCATCAGCACCATCGCGCATGACCTGGTCGCGAGCCAGGCGCGCCTGGAGCGCGCGCTGACCGAGGAAGTGCAAACCAATACCCGCCTGGCTGAGGCCATGCAGGGCAGTACTGGCGGTGTGGCGAACAGCGCCCGGGCGCTGGGAGAGATCGAGGGGAACCTGGCGGGCCTGCGCGACGCATTCGCACGCATGGCCGATGGCACGTCTGGCCAGGCCCAGACCCTCAACGACCTCCTGGAGCAGCAAGCCAGTGTCGCGACCGGGTTGTCGCAGGTAGCGCGCGATATCTCCACCATCAGCATGCGCACCGCGCAGCGCCAGGACGAGGTGTCGCGAGATATCGCGGCGCTGGTTGACCGGCTCGACCGCGTGACGCGTGGCATGGGTCAGGGGGTGGCGCTGGAGCCAGCCGAGGGCCCGGCGCACCGTGACCCGGAGAGCGGCTGGCCGCGTCGCCGTTCCTGATCTGATGCTGAATCGTGCACCCAATCCCAGGAGCCGCTCCTCGCTCCACACTGAGCGGGGAACCGTGCCATGAGGCGGCGGAAGCGTTGGGAACAGCGCGACATGATCGCCCTGGGAGGTTGGATCTTCGCGGACCTGCTGCTTGGTCTGGCGATGCTTTTCTTCACGGCAAACACCGTGGGTTCGCCACCGCCCACGCCAACGCCGCTGCCCACGCCCAACTTGCTGGCTACCTCGCGCGCCACCATTTCCGCTCTCTCGACCGCGCAGGCGGCTTCGCAGGCAGACCTGGCGTCGGCCGATGCCTCCGCTACCGCGCAAGCGATCTCGGCGGAACGCACGGCCGATGCCCTCGCGGGACAGGTTGCCGCGCGAGAGGACGCACTGGCAGCGGCGGCCGCCACCCAGCAGGCACAGGACCTGGCGTTCGCCACGGTTTCCGCTGAGTCCGAGCAAGCCATGGCGACCGCTGCCGCGCGGGCAACGAACGCGGCCCTGCTCAATCAGCAAGCCACAGCTACCGCTCAGGCAGAAGCGACCCTGTCCGCCATGAGTGAGTCGGAGCGCGCCACCGCCGAGGCTGAAGCGACCCGGGAGGCGCTTTCCGTGGAGGCCACGATTGCGGCCTACGCAACCCAACAGGCGGCGAGTGACGAGAGCCTTACGGACCAGCAGCGGGAGGCCGCGGCAGCAGCGGCGCTGGCAACACAGGCGGCGCTTGACGCGCAAGCGACCATCGCCGCGCTGGAGACACGTGAGGCGGAACTGGTCATGAGCGGCACCGACCTGGCCGCCCTGGCCACCCGGAATGCGAGCCTCAGTGACAGCGATCTCGCAACCGCACAGGCGGTGGCCAACGCGAATGCCACGCAGGCTGCCCTGAGTGCGACGCAAGCCGCTCAGAGCGTCAATCAGTCCGCAGCAGACGCCACGCAGATCGCCGCATTGCGGGCGCAGCAAGAGAACGCGCAAGTGACGGCGACCGCGCTCGCGGTGGTGGCCGCAAACTCGGTACTCAATCCTAGTGCTCAGAACTTCGTTCTTCAGTCTGACATGGGGGCGTTGATCAGCGGAGACGAAGATGCAGTAGCAAAAGCTCGTGAAGACATTACGAGAATTTTCTCGCTCTACCCAATCAATTGCCGAGCTGGATTCACCTTGGTGAGCGGCAATGCGCCCGACCTCGGACAGGGAATTCAGTTGGCGGAGCGAGTTGAAGAGCTGTTGAGAGATGAACGCCCAGATATTTTTTCGGATGACACCGGATTCGAGCGGTTTTCTCAGATCGGCGTGGAACCGTTCGGACAAGTGACGATTACAGTTTTCTTCTACTCGGGCTGTGAACCAATTACGTAGACGCCACTCGTCCGGATGCTACGATGGGTCACGCCTGCGTTTGACCCCAAGGCTGGAAGTCAATCGCTGATGACAGCAATGCTATCCTTTGGGAAGTAT
>JALYWD010000019.1 GCA_030852885.1 Chloroflexota bacterium
CCTCGCGCTGGCGCAGGTACTGGTTGGGCGTGGCCGCGAAGTGCATGGAGTGCATCAGCAGGGCGCAGCCCGATGCATCCCGCGCGTCCGCCATCGTCCGCGCGGAGGCGAGTTCCTGCTCGCCCAGGGCTGCGGATTCCGTGCTGTAGCCGCCGAAGTACCCGGTGAAGAGCACCGCGTCGAGTTCCCCTGAGGTCAGGAGTGCCTCTGCCACCCGCCCGTAGGAGCCGAAGTCCTGCTCCCCACCGCCCGCCATATCGACCGGGTTGCTCACGCTGGCGGTGGCCGGCAGATGCGCCGCCACCGCCTGTTGTGCCCCATTGCTCAGAGGCGGCACACTGAGCCCGGCGGCAGCGGCCAGGTCGGCAGCCAGCACGCCGTGCCCGCCGCCGTCCGCCACGATGCCGAGGCGCGGTCCCCGGGGCCGCACGGCGGGCAAGACGGCCTGCAGCACCGTGATCGCCTGGCGCGGCGTGGCGACCTGGATGATGCTCCCGGCGCGACAGGCCGCCGTAATCGCGTCCGCCTCCGTGGCCATCGCGCCGGTGTGTGAGCGGGCGGCACGGGCGGCCACCTGGCTCACACCAGCGGCGATGAGTACGACCGGCTTGCCGGCCTGCCACGCCCGCTGCGCACTCTCGACCAGGCGACGGCCGTCCCGGATTCCCTCCAGGTAGAGCAGGATAGCGCGTGTTTCCGGGTGCGCGATCAGCGAATCGAGCACTTCCTCCGCGCCAATATCGGCCTGGTTGCCGAGGGAGATGAGGCGAGAGAAGCCCAGCCCCTCCCGCTGCAGCATCATCCCGATCTCGATGCCGAGGTTGCCGCTCTGCGAGATGAGCGCAACCGGCCCCGTCTCATCGTCGCCGCTGGCGATGTACAGCTCGGCGCTGGCGTCGGAAACACCCATGCAGTTCGGGCCAAGCAGGCGGGCCCCGGCGTCACGCACCTTCTGCACGATGCGCGCTTCCTGCGCCGCACCTGCCGCGTCCTGCTCGCCGAACCCGGCGGTGATCGCCACGAAGACGCGGGCTCCCGTCGCCAGCGCATCGTCGATGGTCGCTTCCACCGCCCCAGCCGGGATGGCCAGCACCACCATCTCGGCGGAGCCTGGCAGATCGCGCAGGGAGGGATAGATGGGCTGCCCGGCCAGCTCGCCGCCGCGCTGGTTGACCAGGTAGACCTCGCGCCGGTGCGATCCCTTCAGAACATTTCGCGCGATCCAGTTGCCCCATTTGGCCGGGTCCTCCGATGCGCCGACGACGGCGATGGAGCGCGGGTTGAAGAGGGCCGCGAGCGCGTCTGGTTGCGTGGGTGCGTCTCGCTCCACCATCGTGTCAGACGCCGGCACGCACGGCGCCGTCGAGGTACGCCGCCGCGCCCCGCTTGAGCAGGCCGCGCGCGATGATGCTGCGCTGGATCTCGCTGGTGCCCTCCCAGATGCGGTCCACCCGTAGTTCGCGGTAGTAGCGCTCGGCCGGGTTTTCCGTCATGTAGCCGCGCCCACCGAAGATCTGGACGCTGCGGTCCGCCACCCGGTTCGCCATCTCGGAGGCAAAGAGCTTGGCCATGGCCACCTTGCCGTGCACGATCTTCGGGTCGTCTCCCCGGTCCCAGGAGGTGGCGGCGTGCCAGGTGAGCAGCCGCGCCGCTGCCAGTTCGGTCAGCGAATCGGCCAGCATGAACTGGATTCCCTGGTAGTTGGCGATCGGGTGCCCGAACGCCTCCCGCTCGATTGTCCAGTCGCGGCCGAGGTCAAGCAAGCGTTCCGCCGCGCCACAGCAGCGCGCCGCAATCATGATCCGCTCCAGGGAGAACCAGCGCTTCGCGTCATCACCGCCCGCGCCGGGAACCCGGTTGGCGTCCGGCACGCGGCAGTTCGTGAGGCGCACTTCCTGGTGCTTGACGATGTAGGGGTCATGCATGAAGTGAGGCTCGCGCAGCACCTCCAGCCCCGGCGTGCCCTTCTCGACGATGAACAGGGCCTGCTCGCCATCGGCCCAGGCCAGCACGATGTAGTAGCTGGCCCGGTCAC
>JALYWD010000179.1 GCA_030852885.1 Chloroflexota bacterium
TCGCGGCTGGTGCGCACCGAGTCGACCTCATGCATCGCCGTGTGGTCCTGCTCCAGGATGAGGTACTCGACGTGCGGCAGGGCGTTGGCGGCGTCGATGATGCGCTGGATCGGCAGCACGCCGGTGCCGATCTCGATGAAGCAGCGCGCATCCTTGCGCTCATCGAAGACCGCCATGTCGATGTTCTCGGTGAGGGAGACCACGCCGTCGTACAGGTTCAGCGGCTGCGGCGCGTTGGCCGGGAAATCCTTCTGGTGCAGGAGGATGATGCGATCCGCGCACTTCTGCATCCAGGGAATCGGGTCCTGCCCGCCCCGGTGCAGCCAGTAGGTGTCCAGCTCCAGCTTGACGAGATCGGGGTCGGTGTTGTCGAGGATGAGGTCGTAGACGTAGTCATCCCCGATGCGCTGAAACTCCTGGAAGTGGTTGTGATAATAGAAGCGCATGCCGTGCTGCCGGGCCAGTTCGCCGACGGTGTTGTACACCTCGCAGCGGCGCAGCACGTAGTCGCGGTCGCCGGAGGGGAAGAACTCGATGTCGCAGCCGAACTGGGTGTTGCCGAGCGCGGCCTGGTAGTCGAGCGCGCGGGGCAGAATCGCCAGATCGAGCGGGTTGATGTGGCAGCCGATGATGGCGAGGCCGAGGTCGTCGAGCCTGGTGCGCAGCTCCGGCGCGGCCACGCCAAAGCCGACGCCGGGATCGGTGCGCGCGTGGTGGTTAGCCGCTTCGAGGTGGGTGAACCCCGCCTCGGCCAGCCGTTCCAGCGTGCCCCAGGGGTCACGGGCCAGGGCCTTGCGGACGGAGTAGAGCTGGAGTCCGACACGGACGGTCATGGTGAGTCCTTCGCGTGATGGTCGGATCGGGGCTGCACGGCATGGCCGGGGAGCGAGCGATGCTATCACACGCCGCGATCAGGACAAGCCCCGAGGCCGGAGGTGAGTATGGCTGGTGTGGAGAGCCAGTTCCCGCTGCCCAGGGAAAGAATGCCAAGAATGCCAACTTGCGCGGGTGGGGGTGGTTGGCAGAGTAGTGGGTGCTACGCGGATTCGCGGCAGGAGGCCGTTGCCTTGATCTTGGCGTCACCTGTCATCGCCTGCCCCACGGTGTCGTCCTGAGCGCAAGCGCAGGATCTCGTTCCCCTCCCACTACGGTCCGATGTCGCCGCTCCCTCCAGGTGTCATCTCGACTGCGCTCGCGATGACACGCGTAGTGGGTGGTGGAAGAGGGAGCGATTGGGTGCGAAGTGAGGGGAACGACGAGACTCGTCGTTCCTCAGGATGACAGATGAAGATGGACGATACCGCAAACGCCGTTGGTGCGAGGCGAGAGCCTTCGACTTCGCTCAGGATGGCACCTGAAGGGGGATGACACCTCGAAGCGTGGTGGACGCGGGACGAGGTCCTTCACGCCTGGGGCGAAACGCGGCAGCGAGGCATTGCGGTGAACCGCGATGTCGCGCCTGGCCCGCCAGAGGCTAAAGACCTCCGGCTACTTCTCACGGAAGGCACATAAATGGGCCTGAAACAGACCGCCCTTTGTGTGTCAGATGCGCGAGATTGGCAATTCTTGCGAATCTTCCAGCCCCGTTTACGGGGCTTGCGTCAAGGCATAGCCGGAGGTCTTGAGCCTCCGGTGGCAGGGCCGGGTTGCCTCGCGCTGGCCACGTAAGCTCGCGGAAACCATTCACACGAGGCTCGGCGGCCCAGCCAGTTCTCCGCGTGATCACTCTGCGTGATCGCGCTCCCATTCGTCGGCGCGGCGCTGGGTGACGATGCCTCTGCCATCGCACAGCTCGCAGTCGTGCCACGCTTCCCCGAAGCAGACCGGGCACGGGACCGGCGCGCCGGCTGGCGCCCGCCGCCGCTTGCTGACCGGCTTCGGCACATGTGCAGATACCACACGACTGCCACGGCCGACTGTTAGACTGGCCGCTAGTGTAGTTGGCGACCGACAGCCCGGCAGCTGGCCTCCACTGCTCTTTGCGTAGCGACGGAGGCCTACTCGCCATGGATGCCAACGAGTTCGATGCCCTGACGCAAGCCGCCTCTCGCCCCGGTAGACGCCGGGCACTGGCACTGCTGGTCGCCGCCCTGCCGTTGGCCAGTGTCGTCGCCAACCTCCTCGCGGAGGAAGATGCCGCCGGGCAAGGCAACGGTGCAGGGGTGGGGGGAGGTGGAGGCCGCCGGCGCCGGCGCCGCTCGCGTCACCATCCCGGCCAGAACAAGAACCACCGCTCGGATAAGCGCGAGCGCGCTTGCGCCAAAGCCGGGCAGACCCTCAAGCAGCACAAGCGCAAGCGGTGTTGTCAGGGATTGAACCTGGATGCCAGCGGGCGTTGTGCCGCTCCTGCCCCGGGGCCCGGCCCCGGCCCCGGTCCCGATCCTGACCCTTGTACGGATCTCAAGCCCACGGGGACGAGTCCCACACAGGGCCTGCAGGAGGCCATTGACCAGGCTGAGCCCGGGGCAACGCTGACCCTCTGTGCCAGGACCTGGAGCGTGACCAGCCCCGTGGAAATCACCACAGATCTGACCCTGATCGGGGCCGGGGCCGGCAAGACGATCCTCGATGGGGGCAACGCCAGCCGCGTGCTCCTGATCAAGCCCCGTATCGACAGCGGGGTCACCGACGCCACGGTAACGCTGCAGGACCTGACGATCACGAAGGGGCATGGGGACAGTGGCGGGGGGATCCTCAACAACGGCGGGAACCTCACCCTGATCGGGGTCAGCGTGACGGGCAATGCCGCCAGCTCCGGCGGCGGGGGGATCTACAGCAAGGGCACGCTGACGCTGGAGGATGGGACCGTCATTGGCGGCACCGGGGAGGGCAACACCGCGGCGGGGAATGGTGGAGGGCTCGTTAACGACGGGAGCACCGTAACCCTGCGGCCAGGCAGCCTCGTGACAGGAAACACCGCGAGTGCCTCCGGCGGGGGGATTTACAATCTTGTCGGCGCGGTGACGCTGCAGACGAGTAGCCTCGTGATGGGCAACAGAGCGAGCTTTGGGGGCGGGGGAGTCGCCGCCCAGGGTGGCCCGGTGACGCTGGAGGATGGCAGCAGCGTGACGGGCAACTCCGCAGGCAACATGGGCGGCGGGCTCTATAGCTCCAGTGGCACACTGTCGATGCAGACGGGCAGCAGCGTGACGGGCAACTACGTCGATGGCGGGACCGGAGGCGGAGGGGTCGCCGTCGTAGGGAGTCTCCTGACGATGGAGTCGGGCAGCATTGTATCGGGCAACTGGACAAGGTCAGACGGTGGGGGAATCCTCAACTACAACGCTGGAGTAGCGCTCAAGGCGGGTAGCAGCGTGACGGGAAACACGGCATCGGGAAACGGGGGAGGCATCCACAACCACGACGCTTCGCTGACGATGGAGGCGGGCAGCAGTGTGACGAACAACACCGCGGGCTACGGTGGAGGGATCTTCCAGGATGGAGACTTCCTGACCCTGAGGGAGGGCAGCAGCGTGACGGGCAACACCGCGTCCGATGGAGGAGGGATCTACAACGAGCGCGACGGCGCCTGGGTGACGGTGGAGGGAAACCCATCACCCATCGTGGTGAATAATTGTCCCAACAATTGTGCTGGCGCCACCATTACCACTTGCGCGGCAGAGCCGGTCTTTTGCCCTGAAGAGCCCGAATAACAGGATGGCGCTGGTCGCCCCATACGGCGTGGGATTCAACACGAGCGTGGCCTTGCGCTCCGCCTACCCCACCAGCAGAAGCGGCAGCAGGGCTGCCACAGCGTCGTGACCTGCACCCCCTCGTTGGCCAGGAAGCGTTGCAGCCGGCGTACCGTGCTGGGCATCGTCATTGGCAGCCACTGGCCGACCCGCCCCCGCTGACGCAGGCTGCGTGCGCGGACGCTGCGCCTCCTTGCGCGGCCATGACCCGGATCACCAGGCTCCGCGCCTTCCCGTGGGCGTATGAAATGGCGCCACCAGGCAACTGGAGCCGTAAACACCCACGCGGTTACTCCGCGTGGTCACGTTCCCATTCGTCCGCGCGGCGCTGGGTCACGATGCCGCTGCCATCGCACAGCTCGCAGTCGTGCCACGCTTCCCCGAAGCAGACCGGGCACGGGACCGGCGCGCCGGCTGGCGCCCGCCGCCGCTTGCTGACCGGCTTCGGCGCGGGCCGCACCTGGGCGCGGTGCGTGGCGCGCTGCATGGTTTTCACCACGGAGCGCATGTAGCGCATCACCTCCCGCGAGCCGCTCTCGACCGGCTCCCCGGTGGCAGCGCCGGGCGCGGAAACGACCCAGCGGCACCCCTCGTCGTCCAGCTCGATCCCGGTTTTGGTGGTCAGCTCCACTGACTCGCCGCCGCCGGTGGATTCCCGCCAGAACGTGTGCCCATCGACGTTCAGCCGGTTCACGTCGGAACCCATCGTTGCCTCCATGCCTGGCAAATAAGAACGTATGTTCTATTTCGACAGCATACGGTGTGCGTGAGAGGGCGTCAAGCGCGTGCGCCGGGTCGTGCGCGGTGTGCTGCCGCAATCAGGACCCACGGCCTGCCGGGAGGGCGCACCGGGCGCAGGAGGAAGCAGGAGGGCGGGCGCAGTGGTCCGTCAGCGGGGAGCTGTCCGGTTACATTCCAGGTCCACACAACGAGATTCCTCGCCTGCGGGCTCAGTGCTCCGTCTCCGGGGAGTTGTCAGGTTGCGTACCTCGTGCAAAGAACGAGATTCTTCGCCTGCGGGCTCAGAATGACAGGGAAGGACGGCGCGTACACCTGACAATTCCCTGTGGCCGCACTACTCAGAATGACAGGGGAGGGCGGGCTCAGAATTACAGGCTCTTTGGGTGCGCGCAACCGACAACTCCCCGCTGACG
>JALYWD010000237.1 GCA_030852885.1 Chloroflexota bacterium
CCCGGTGGCCGGGACGAACAGGTCGAATACCTGCTCGCCAACTCCTTCGGGTTCGGCGGCATCAACACCAGCCTCGTGCTGGGGGCAGCGAGTTGAGTGCGCGAAGCGACAGGCAGGATAATGGCGAGCGGTGAATCAACGAGCCGGGAGGAGACCAGTTCATGACCGAGTTCGGCCAGGAATCGCGCGCGCTGCCAATCGTCACCTGTGCGGGCCCACCGGAGGAGCGTGGCGCGCAGCACGGCGAAGCGCTGCGCGCCCAGATTGCCCAGGGGCTTGGCGCATGGAGTGATGCCATCGGCGAGCGCCATGGCACGGACCCCGATGCCTACATCCGGCAGTTTGTGCAGGGCACGCATTTCCTGGACTCCATCCGGCGGTGGACACCCGACCTGGAGGCAGAGATTGCCGGGATCGCCCGGGGCGCGAAACAGCCCTGGGAGTGGATCTACGCCTACAACCTGCTGGACGAAGAGTGGACGTGGGCACGGCAGGTCACCGCGCCAGGGCGCGGTTGCACCGTGGTCGGGTTGACGCGAGAGGGAAGCCCGCCCTTGCTGGCACAGACGATGGACATCCCACGCGTGCATGATGGCACGCAGGCGGTGCTGCGCTTTGCGGATGAAACGGGGCTGGAGATGAACGTTTTCACCTACGCTGGCATGGTCGGGCTAACCGGATGCAACTCCGCCGGCGTGGCCCTGGTGGTGAACAATCTCGACATGTTGCCGGGCTCACTGCGTGGATTGCCGGTGGGTTGCGTCATTCGGGGCATCCTGCATCGAGCCACTCTGCAGGCGGCCACCGAGTTCGCGCTGCAGGTACCGCACGCCACAGGCCAGCACTACGGCATGGCATCCCCGGATGGGGTGGCCAGTGTTGAAGGATGGGCAAACGGCGCAGCTACAGGCATGGATGATGCCATCCTGCTGCACACGAATCATCCGCTCTATGCCGATGAGCCAGTGGGGGATGTCGAGGCGCGATACCAATGGTCACGGACGCGGGAACGGCTCGCATTTGTCGAGAGCGGGACCAGGTCCTGCCAGGACGTGCCCAGCCTGCAACGCCTGCTGGCTGATCGCACGGTTCCGGTCAGTGTCGTCGACAACCGCGGCGGCATGACGTTTGGTGCGGTGATCTATGAGTGCATGGTTCCGCCCCAGATGTGGGTGACGCCAGGCCCGCCGCATCAGTACGCCTTCCACCATGTAACTCAGGAGCGCGCGGCCGCCGCGGTCTAACCGCACCGCAATCAGGACCAGGTGTCTGGCGGTAGGTTGAAGTCCAGACCCGGCACGGTTTCAGGCGCCCTCCCTGGTCTGGCGCAAGACCTCGTTGAATCTTCGGTGCCGCCAGCGCTTGTAGTCGCTGGCGGCATCTCCCTTTCTTGCTGGTTTTTGCCTGCCACCTTTGTAGCCTTGCGTTCCTTTCCGCGTCCCGCGCCCTCTCTGTGGCACTCGCTGTGCAAAGACGACTGAGGACTCGCGGGACGCGATTTCCTGTTGCACACATCAGCACCTGGAGAGACGCGGCGCCCGCCGCGAGGTGCATCGGTGCCGGCAAGGCCGCTGGCAGTTCACACGCGCTTTGGGAGGAACACGATGAAGACCCGCACCAGAATGCTGGCCCTGACTCTGGGATTTGCGCTGATCACCCCAGGAGTCGCCCTGGCCCAGGAGGCCACCCCTACGGCCGACTGTGGTGCTGTCGCGCCGCGGGACGAGCGTGACCTGCAAGCACTGTCCGGTACGCCACCCGCGCCCGTGGGCACGCCAGCAAGTGAGCCATCACCGGTCGCCACGCCATTCATGATGCCAGAAGGTGACGAGGCTTCCGAAGAGGATATGGCGGCGGTCACCAGCGTCTACCGCACGCTGACCGACTGCGTGAACACGGGCGACTTCCTGCGCGTTGCCTCGCTCTATACCGATCAGTACCTGCAGCGAAACTTCTCGCCCGAGTTGATTGAGAACCTGGACCAGACACCGGAGCCAAACCAGGAGGCCATGCAGACGGAGTTCCTCGAGGTGCGTGACGCGCGCTATCTCGATGAAGATCGCCTGGCGGCGTTGGTGGTCACGAGCAATCCCAATACTGGTGAGCTACAGACCTACGTTGAGCTGGTGCGCTCTGGTGATAGCTGGCTGATCGACTACGAGCAACCGCTTGAGGTGGGGGACGCAACGCCTACGTCGTAGCGTCACCGCGCTCTTCCTCCACACCTCAGGCGGCGAGTCCAGGAAAGGACCTCAGTTCATGCGCGCGCTTGTCTGGCAAGGCAAAGAGAACGTGCAGGTCGACACCGTGCCCGATCCCCAGATCCAGGATCCGCGTGACGTCGTCATCCGTGTCACGGCCACCGCCATTTGCGGCTCAGACCTTCACCTGTATGACGGCATCATGCCGGCGATGGAGAAGGGCGACATCCTCGGCCATGAGCCGATGGGCGAGGTGGTGGAGGTTGGCGCTGGCGTCAAGAACCTGAAGGTGGGGGATCGGGTTGTGGTGCCGTTCGTCATCGCCTGCGGTCAATGCTGGTTCTGCAAGCAGGGGTTGTACGCGGCGTGCGACACCACCAATCCGAACGCCGAGATGGCCGCCAAGATCATGGGCCATTCCCCGGCCGGGCTCTTTGGCTATTCCCACCTGCTGGGCGGGTTCCCCGGCGGGCAGGCAGAGTACCTGCGGGTGCCGTATGCGGATGTCGGCCCAATCAAGGTCCCGGAGGGGCTGCCGGATGAACAGGTGCTCTTCCTGTCAGATATCTTCCCGACGGGCTACATGGCTGCCGAGAATGCGGAGATTCAGCCGGGGGATACGGTCGCCGTCTGGGGCTGCGGCCCGGTCGGGCAGTTCGCCATCCAGAGTGCCTGGATGTTCGGGGCCGGGCGGGTGATTGCCATCGACCGCGTCCCCGAACGGCTGGCCATGGCCGCCACGCACGGCAAGGCCGAAGTTATCGACTACAGCAAGGACGACACCTACGAGCGGCTCATGGAGATGACGAACGGGCGCGGCCCGGATCGTGGTATCGATGCGGTTGGCACCGAGGCGCACCACTCCGGGCCAATCGCGGCCGTTGACAAAGCCTTGCAGGCCATGCACCTGGAGACTGACCAGCCGCACGTGCTCCGCGAGGGTTTCCGCAGCATCCGCAAGGGTGGCACGTTCTCCATTCCTGGCGTCTACATCGGCATGGTCCATATGCTTCCCTTCGGAACAGCCATGAACAAGGGTCTGACCCTGAAGATGGGCCAGACCCACGTCCAGCGTTACAGCCAGAAACTGCTCGGCATGATCCAGGATGGGACGATCGACCCGTCATTCGTGATTACGCACACCTGCACCCTTGATGAGGGCCCGGAGATGTACAAGACTTTCCGGGACAAAAAAGATGGCTGCATCAAGGTCGTGCTGACGCCGTAGACCGTTACACCCCCTGGTTCAGCCGTTCCGCGGCTCGCTGCCCCAGCACCGTTGCGGCATCTCGCACGGGGTTCGGGGCAGCCTCTTTTACCTGTGCCCCCTTTACGAAGCGGGCATACCCTGGCGCGATGCGCGCGGCGGGCAGGATGCCGTTGACCGTGGCGAGGAGCGCGGAGGTGGCTGAGGGGAAAAGAGCTGAAGCGCGCGCCGCCAGGAGCGCCGTGACCGGGAAGATGCACTCGGCATCGCCACGCTGGATGGCGCCAGTGATGATGCGGGCGGCGCGGGCGGCGCTGGTGGCGACTGGGTAAGGAGAGCTGGCGCCGAGCGAGAACCACTCGTATTCCTCAGCCTGATCCCCACCGAACTCGGCCTGCAGGTGGGATCCGGTGCGCATCAGCCCTGGGTAAACGGCGGTGACGGCAATGCCGGTCCCGGCCAGTTCTGCCCGGAGCCCAGCCGCAAACCCCGCCACCGCGAACTTGGCGCAGCTATATGGCAGCAGATGGGGTACCGCCACCTTGCCGCCAATTGAGGAGATGACAGCGATGCGGCCACCTTCCTGCCGCTCCATCTGGGGCAGGACGCCGAGCACCACGTTCAGGACGCCCGCGAAATTGGTGGCCATGACGCGGTCGAAGTCCGCCGCGCTCAACGCCGTGACCGGCGCGACAGTGATGATGCCGGCGTTAGCAATCAGGATGTCGATGCTTCCGTAGTAATCGGTGACTTCCCGCAGCAGACGCGCGACCTGTTCCCGATCCGTGACATCACACAGAGCCGCCAAGACCTCGACGCCTCGAGACGACAGCATCCGCGATGCTCGCGCCAGTTCGTCCGGATCTCGCGCGCAGATTGCAAGCCGACACCCTTTCGAGCCCAGTTCTTCGGCCAGGGCCAGCCCGAGGCCCCGCGATCCGCCGGTGATCAACGCGACTTTGCCGCGCAGGTCGGCTTCGTCGCGGCGGGCTATTGCTCCTCGTGCGGCGACTGCCGCGGCGAGCAGTGCCCCAGCGGCTACGAGCTTTACGGACGGGATTCCTGAACGGTCCATCGAGCAACTCCCTGCAATGCAATGCGTCGCATCCGTGCTGACATTTGCCTTGCAGGATTGACACCAACCTGGGTAGCCAGGGCAGGGACGCTAGTGGTCTTCAATGCACGGGTTCGTTCCGGGCTCACGCTGGATGGACATTTGGGTAGGAAAGCTGACACCACCTTACGCCGTATCAGTTACCTTGCGAACCTGAACGCTGCAACTCGTTGGCGGCATCCAGGGACTGAACCACGACGGTTGCCTGGTCCGCGGGGTTCGGCATGACCTCCAGAAGTTCCTGGATCGTGCGCACGTAGCGCTCATCCAGTTGCGCCTGCTCTTCGATCCGCTCGACCAGCCCCTCGCGGTGTCCGTTGCCTCCGGCGCGTGCGCGCGCCGCCATCTGTCGCGTGAGCGTGGCCTTTTCTTTCAGCAGCCGGAGGCTCGTCCAGAGTGCCGCCTCAAATTCCTCGGACTTCTGGCTGAGGAAAATCTCTGGCGCATAGGCATGCCCCACGTGGCAGCGGAAGCGGAGGTCTTGCCCGGCTCCGTCCTGCCACATCACACCGCCGCAATCCGGGCAG
>JALYWD010000258.1 GCA_030852885.1 Chloroflexota bacterium
AGCGCATAGACATTTGCGCGGTAGGGAATCTCACTCGGCGAGAGGCGATGCCCTTCGCCATGCCTTGGGAGAAAGAGGATGTCCGAGTTTCCGAGCCTCCCTTCGAGGATCGGACCGCTCGGCTCGCCAAACGGCGTCTGTAGATTATGTCTTGTGCTTGAATTCATCTCGTCAAAGACGTAGATGCCGCTTCCGCCGATGACTCCTAACTTGCCCATGCTTCTCCAGATCACTCGTCGCCAATCGTCCGCTGGTGTGATCGACTGCTGGTGTCAAATAGCTGTCACGCGCTGACCGCGTGGCGAGAGAATGGTATACTCGCTCGGTTGCGTGCTCTGCGGAGCACTGCTTTCGTGTGTCCGATAGATGTTTCGTTGGGAGAGGAACCCGCCACTATGGCGTTGCAGCGTGAACAGAAAGACGCGATTATCTCGCAGTTTCGCACCCACCCTGAGGATACCGGTTCGCCTGAGGTGCAAATTGCGCTGTTGACCGAGCGCATCAATGGACTGACAGATCACCTGCGCAGCCACCGCCACGACTTTCACTCACGTCGCGGCCTGCTCAAACTGGTCGGTCAGCGGCGCCGGATGCTTGCGTATCTTGCCGACAAGGATGTCGAGCGCTATCGCACCACCATTACCCGTCTTGGTCTACGCAAGTAGCGGCCGCTTACGTCTCCCAACGTCTCGCCTGCTCCGCGCAGCCGGGGACGGCTTGCGTGGCTTTGGCCCAGGGCAAGATTGCCCTGGGCTATTTTGTCTTGAGCCATGGAGACTGAGCGCGTGAGAAAGGGGGTGACTGGCATCAATTCTGCCTGACAGGAACTAGCTGGCCGTGGGGAATTGGAGCGTGGGCGGCGCAGAGCGCCCACGCTCCAGTCCCTCACGAGAGTGCCGGGTTCTTGCAGGCTCACGTCTCCCGCAGTTTTCGCGGGAAGCAGCATCTCAGGAGGAGTTCACATTGGCTACTGGCAACCTGCCAACAGTTACCACCATAGAAGCCGACATTGCCGGACGCACCCTCTCGCTCGAGAGCGGGCTCATTGCCCAGCTTGCTGATGGCGCGGTGGTTGTGCGGTACGGCGACACGACGATCCTGGCCACCGCTGGCGGTGAGCGCGAAGCGCGGGATGTCGTCGATTTCTTCCCGCTGACGGTTGACTACGAGGAGCGCATGTACGCCGCCGGCAAGATACCCGGTGGCTTCATCAAGCGCGAAGGCCGGCCCACGGAGGCGGCAATTCTTGCTGCCCGCCTGACTGACCGCCCCCTCCGCCCCCTCTTCCCGAAGGGATACCGCGCCGAGGTCCAGATAATCTCGACGGTTCTTTCGGCCGACCAGGAAAACGATCCGGATATCCTGTCGATCATCGGCGCGTCCGCCGCGCTGACCATCTCTCCCATTCCGTTCGATGGCCCGGTCGGCGCCGTCCGCATCGGGTACATCGACGATCAGATCGTGGTGAACCCCACGTCCAGCGCTCTTGCCGAGAGTAAACTGGACATGGTGATCGCTGGCACATCTGACGCCATCATGATGGTGGAGGGTGAAGCGGACCAGGTCAGCGAAGACGTCCTGGTTTCGGCAATCGAGCGTGCCCACGAAGAGATCCGCCGCATCGTCCAGCTTCAACTGGATTTGCAGGCCAAGGTTGGCAAGGAGAAATGGTCGTTCACTCCGCCGGCTCCTGACGCCGCGCTGGAAGCGCAGGTTCGATCAACCCTTGGTGACCGCCTCGCCGCGACATTGAACAACGCCGACAAGGTGGTTCGCCTGGAAGGCACGAGTGCTCTCAAGGATGAGATCGTCCAGAGCCTCGAAGGCACGGATATTTCGGCGAAGGCGGCCGCGGAAACGTTTGAGCGCCTGCTCAAGCAGGAAGTGCGCAGCGCCATCCTCAACGACGGCACGCGCCCGGATGGCCGCCGCCCGGAGGAAATCCGGCCACTCTGGATTGACATGGGGTACCTGCCGCGCACGCACGGCTCAGCCATCTTCACGCGCGGCCAAACCCAGGTGCTCTCCGTGGTGACCCTGGGCTCTACCGCCGAGGAGCAGCGGCTGGATTCGATCAGCCCAGTTACCACCAAGCGCTACATCCACCACTACAACTTCCCACCCTTCAGCGTTGGTGAAGTCCGGCGCATGCGTGGCCCGGGACGCCGCGACATCGGTCACGGTGCACTCGCCGAGCGTGCGCTCCTCGCGGTCATCCCCGATTCCGACGCGTTCCCGTACACCATGCGCGTCGTCTCGGAGGTCGTCAGCTCCAACGGTTCAACCTCAATGGCCAGTGTTTGCGGCAGCACGCTTGCCCTCATGGATGCAGGCGTGCCGATCGCGGCGCCGGTGGCCGGTATCGCGATGGGGCTCGTCACTGGTGACGACGGTCAGTACCGCATCTTGACGGACATCCAGGGGATGGAAGACGCTCTCGGCGACATGGACTTCAAGGTCGCCGGCACCGCCGACGGTGTTACCGCCATCCAGATGGACATCAAGGTCAAGGGCATTACCCCGCAGATCATGCGTGAGGCCCTGGCCCAGGCGCGCGATGGCCGCCTGTTCATCCTGAACGTCATGGAAGAGGCCATCTCCGCTCCACGCGCGGAGCTTTCGGAATTTGCGCCACGCGTCCTGCGCGTCAAGATCAATCCGGAGAAGATCGGCGCGGTCATCGGCCCCGGCGGCAAGATGATCCGCTCCATCCAGGAAGAAACCAACACCAAGATCGACATCTCGGACGATGGGTCGGTCTCTGTCTCATCGACCGACTCCAGCGGCGCCGAGGCCGCCGTGCAGCGCATCCTGGGCCTGACGCAGGAACTCAGGATCGAGCGCGGCGAGATCTACAACGGCAAGGTCGTCAGCATCATGCCGTACGGAGCATTCGTGGAGATTCTGCCCGGCAAGGATGGGCTGGTGCACATCTCCGAGCTCTCCGAGGATCCTGCGATCCGGGTCGCCCGGGTAGAAGATGTCATCAATCTCGGCGACGAGATCACCGTCATGGTTACAGAGGTTGCGCCGAACGGCAAGGTGAGCCTCTCTCGCCGCGCGGCGATGACCGGCGAGCTGCCGGAGGCCAAGCCGGAGCGCACGGACCGGCCACCTCGACGCGACAACGACCGCGATCGCGGTCCGCGCCGTGATGATCGCGGCCCCGCCCCGCGAGGAGACCGCGAGGGCGGCCCACCTCGGACATTCGAGGGAAGGCCGCGCGGTGATTTCCAGGGCCGTCCCGGCGACAGCGTACGTCGAGATCGCCCACCTCACGACAACGACTAGGAGAACACGTGCACCAGGAGACCGGGCCGCTGGCCCGGTCTTCCATATCTTCGGTTTGCGGGTGGTCCTCGAACGTTGGTAGGATCGCTCCGGAGCCACCTTCCACATCGCCCCCGAGATATCACGGAGAAACCTGTCCATGGTCGAAGCTACGGCCGCCCGCAAGGAACAGGAGCTACGCGAGGTCCTTGCCTCGCTGGGATCAGTAATCGTGTCCTTCTCCGGCGGCGTTGACAGCAGCTATCTCCTCAAGATTGCGCATGATGTCCTGGGCAACAACGCCATCGCAGCCACCGGACTGTCCCAGACCTACGCTCCTGAAGAAATGGCGGATGCCAGTGTTGTTGCACGCGACATCGGAGCGGAGTACGTCCTCGTGGACACCGCCGAGTTGACCGACCCTCGCTACGCCGACAACACCCATCAGCGCTGCTTCTTCTGCAAGTCCGAGCTCTACGGAAAACTGGTCGATCTTGCGCGCAAGCGGGAAATGCAGTGGGTCCTTGACGGCTCCAATGCGGACGATCTCGACGACTTTCGGCCAGGAATGCGGGCCGCCCGTGACCTCGGTGTGCGCAGCCCGCTGCAAGAGGTGGGCATGACCAAGGCCGAGATCCGCACCCAGTCCGCTGTGCACGGCCTCCGCACATGGGACAAGCCGGCTGTGGCCTGTCTCTCCTCCCGGTTCGCCTATGGTGATCCCATCACTGTTGAGAAACTCCGCCAGGTGGCGGCCGCCGAAAGCGCCATCCGGAAGTTTGGCTTGCGCGGTTTCCGCGTTCGCCACGAAGACAAGACAGCCCGGCTCGAGGTGCCGAAGGAGCAATTTGCCCTGGCCATCGAGCACGCGGACGAGATTGTGGACGCCGTGCGCGAGGCGGGGTACGGTGTGGTTGTTCTCGATCTTGCGGGCTACCGCAGCGGAAGCATGAATGAGGTGCTGAATGCGCGTCTCAAGTCGCGCCGACTACGGGGTCCGAGCGCTGTTTGAGCTTGCGCGCCGCGCTGGCCAGGGCCCAGTTCAAAGCAAGGAAATTGCGGCACGCCAGGAGATCCCCGAGGCGTACCTGCATCAAGTCCTCGGCGCGCTCAACCGGGCCGGGTTGATCAAGAGCACGCGTGGGCCACTCGGCGGCCACGAACTGCTGCAAGCGCCATCGGAGGTCACTGTTTACTCAATTCTGGTGGCGCTGGACGGGATCGATCAGCGCACCCATCCGCACCCTGGCGTGGCTGGAGCTGGAGATGTGGTACACGCGCTCTGGCATGATCTGCAATCGCAGTCCGAGGTCTTTCTCCGCTCAGTGTCGCTCCAGACGCTCCTTGACCGGGACATGGAGCGCCTGGATAGCGCCAACTACGCCATCTGATCTCAACCTCGCGCAGCAGACAAGAAATCGGGCCCTCAGCGTTTGCTGAGGGCCCGTTTGGCTCCCCGACTAGGACTCGAACCTAGAACCTACCGGTTAACAGCCGGTCGCTCTACCATTGAGCTATCGGGGATCAATTCAACGCACAGCATCATACCATGCCGGCCACCGTGCGACGAGGTCCTGGCGAATCTAGCTCGTCGTGTCCGATGCGCGATGTGGATCCGCGGCAGGCAGCGGCTCCGCCCAGAATCTGCTCTCAGTCCGGGAAGCAACGCCTGTCTCGGAGAGATCTGGCGCATCTGCGTCTGCCGGCACGATGTACGTGCGTCGCGACCCAGCGCCTACCGCGGCCCGGCCATTGCCCCGGCTGAGCGCGTCGGTGAACGCATCCAGTTCCTCCGGACTGGCCCCCACACGCTCGGCGGCAGCGGCAATCGCGCGCTCCCGCTTGCTTTGCTTCGCCGGCTCAGCGGTCGTTACATCAATCGTCGCCAATCCGCCGTCCCCCTCCGCGGTGACCGGGGTCGTGCAGTACGGGCAGACGGCCCAGCGGCGATCGATCAGGCGCGAACAGGAAGTGCAGGCGTGCCGCAGGCTGGTCTGGCAGTGCGGGCAGATGACAAAGTCACCCTCGACGCTGCGTTGGCATCCAGGGCAGAGCGGCAGTTCATCCAGGTCCTGGAGAAGATACTCCTCCTCCAGAGCACGCTGAAAGACCTGATCGAGTGTCTCCTTGGGTCGCAGGATCAAATAGAGCAGCAAGCCCGGAACGAAGAAGAGCACGACGAGCAGCGTCGAAAACACCTGCGTGAAGACGCTTCGGCTCCGGGATTCGATATCGCGGAATGTCCACGCAACGAGCGCAAACCACAGCGCAATCAAGTAGGCGATCCCGATCGCCAGAAAAAACTGTGCGCCGCGCGCCGCAGTCTCAATCAACTTGGTCTGTCCCTTCAGAACCCTGCCGCGCGTTCTCGCGGCCCCTAAAGGTACCCCACCAGTTTCGGCACTGTGCATCATCAGCGCGCAGACAGGCCGTGGCGTTTCGGTTCATACCTTACGCTGTGACTTCGGACCGTCGGATCAGAAACTCCGACACCCACCGGCTCACGCCGCGATATGTCGTCTCCGCGACCTCCCGGGGCGAGAGACTCGCGTCTACCACGAGCCATTCGGCGGGGTGTGCGTTGGCGAGGCTGAGGTAGGCATTCCTGACCGCCTGGTGGAAATTCGTCTGCTCCGCGTCAAACCGATTGACCGACTCCACATCCGCGTGGCGGCGAGCAAGCGCGACCGAAACCGGCAAATCCAGCAGCACCCGCAGATCCGGTAACACGCCACCGGTCGCGAGTTCCTGGGCCGCTTCAATCGTGTTTCGCGGCACGCCCCGTCCCCCCCACTGGTATGCCAGCGTGGAATCCGTGTAGCGGTCAGAAACGACGATTGAGCCGCGCCAGAGCTGCGGCTCAATCACCTCGAAGACGTGCTGCGCGCGTGCCGCGCTGAAAAGCAGGAGTTCCGCGACGGGGGTGATTCCAGCGCTCGCAGCAGAAAGGACGAGTTCCCTCACCCCCTCGCCCAGAGCCGTCCCGCCCGGCTCGCGCGTCAGGATGACCTCCCGGTCGATCTGGTCGCTCAACCGCCGTACCACTTCGGAGGCAACGGTCGACTTTCCCGACCCGTCAATCCCTTCGAAGGCGACGAAGACGCCGGGCCAGGAACCTGCCTGGCTATCGCGACCCATAGCGAGAGATTTCGACCCTGCGATTTGGTTCGCGGCCTTTGCTTCGCGACGATACCGCGTACCGCTCGGCCAACTGATGCTGAATCTGCCGGATGCGGTTGGTCTGTGGCGCAAGCTGCACCGGCGAGCCACCGTCCATCACCGCGGCAATCGCGTCTTCCGCCTCGGAGATTGCCGATAGCACCGGGTCGCCGTCCTCCTCATCAAGCTCCTCGGCCGACGCAAGGTGCTGCTCTACGGGGTGCTCGGTGTTTTCACCTCGCCCCGGAAAGAGGCTGATCAGCAACTGCTCCATCTGGATGCCCGTGTTCGAGCGAAGCACGTAGACCGGCGTCCCTCTGGTCTCCGCGTCTCGTACCGGCTGGGCCTTCTGGCGATAGTAGTTCTTGAGCGTGAGCACAATATCCGCGTCACGCGGATCGCGCACCACACCCGCCGGAACGCGCAAGGACTGGATGGCTTGCTCAAGCCGGTTTCGGCTCACCCCAAACGCGTATATCCGCAATGGCCGGCTTTCCGTGCCCCGGTTTCTCACGGCCAGGGGCAAATTCTCCGGCTCGTGTTCTCGTTGGCTCGGCACTGCCGGCACCAGGTTGATCGGGTCAGGCAGATATTCGCTCCCCGCATTGCCATTCCGGGACGTCTCGCCGCGATGTCCGTTGCGGCTACGATCCCGGTCCCGGTGCATTGGCAGGTCTTGCCTTGGCGCCACCGACATCGAGACGCTGCCGTCCTCTTCACGCTTGCGAAGCTCCGGCCGCGGCGCGGAGCCGCGCAGCACGATATCGACCGTCGCCGCCACATCGGAATGCACCGCGACCTGGTCCCGGTCAATGATCTCGATGATGGTGTCGAAGGTCGGCGGCGCCTTGCGCTCGAGAATCGACTTCTGCGTGCCGCGGCGTCTTGCTTCCTCGTCCGAAAGCGTCACCGACTGGATACCGCCGATGAGATCCGCCAGGGTCGGATTCATCATCAGGTTCTCCAGCGTGTTGCCGTGGGCGGTGCCAATAAGTTGCACGCCGCGTTCGGCGATCGTGCGCGCGGCCATAGCCTCGAGTTCGGTGCCGATCTCATCAATCACCACCACCTCCGGCATATGGTTCTCAACCGCTTCGATCATCACCCCGTGTTGATCGGTCGGCGTTGGCACCTGCATGCGCCGGGCACGGCCAATCGCCGGGTGAGGAATGTCGCCGTCGCCCGCAATCTCGTTCGAGGTGTCGACCACGATCACCCGCTTGTGCAGCTCGTCCGCCAGCACGCGCGCTGTCTCGCGCAGGAGCGTCGTCTTGCCGACGCCCGGCCGTCCCAGCAGCAACACGCTCTGCCCGGATTCGATCAGGTCGCGCATGATGGCGATGGTGCCGAACACCGCGCGTCCCACCCGGCACGTGAGCCCAACGATCTCCCCGGTCCGGTTGCGGATGGCCGAGATGCGATGCAGCGTCCGTTCGATACCCGCGCGGTTGTCGCCACCAAACTCGCCGATACGTGCGGCCACGAACGCGAGATCCTCGCGGGTGATCTCGCGGTCCAGCAGCGGCCGTTCTTCAGACTGGAAGCGTGCCTCTGGCAAGCGGCCAAGGTCCATGACGATCTCGACAAGATCGTTGTAGCTCTGGTCGTCACTCACCTCGGCAACCGCCGCGGCGATATCCGGTGGCAGCACTGCCAGCAGCCCGTCCAGGTTGTCTGTGCTTGCAAGCTCGTACATTGGTCTGCCTGGTTCGCGTGAGCCTTCCTCGGGATTCATGACGCGGTCATTCGTGTCTCTGGTCATCAAGCTACTACCCTTGACTACCTTCGAGGAACGTTGGCGCTCTTCTGGGAAGAGCAGGCCGCAGCTCAACCGGAAAATGCACGGGGTCAGATGCGGGGGCACGCACAGATGCCGTGGTGTACCGGATCAGCGTCTCCTGCTCGCCAATCTCGACAAACCCACGACGCGTCAACTCCTCGCCTGCATCGAGCATGTAGGACCGCAGCGCGCAGTACACCGGCGCTCCTCGGCTGCGCTGGGCCACGATGCCATCCAGCACCGCGCCAAACTGCGCGCGATCCTCCGGGGCAAAGACCGCCTCAACCATCTGGGCACGGGGCCCTCGGCTAAATCGGGCGAACGCGCGAATCAGACCCTCCTCCTCAATCAACCAACCTGTTTGCCGAATACTGCGCCGGTTCCTCCGGCGCTCGTCGTGATGCCAGACGTGGCTCGTCAGGGCATCGATTTCCTGGATTTGCCGGGGCACGGCCGCCATGTACAACTGATGAATGCCCCAGGCGTCCGCTGGCTCTTGCCGCCGCAATTTCCGGCCCGGCCGTCCCAGCGCCGTCATGCGCTCCGCTCGGAAGATTGTTTCCTGCGAGTACGCGTGCCATCCGGTTCGTTTCATGGTATCCAACAGGCCGTGGCCCACAGGGACCCTGGCGTAGAGCCTGCGCACCCCACGCAGTCCTGCTGAACGCACACTGTGTTCCAGCAACCCTTCCCAGACAGGTTCGGGGGAGTACACCCCGGTAGACGCGGCAATCGCCGTCGCCACCCACCGCCCATCAGGACCTCGGGGCGAAAACCGGACAAAGCCCACCGGTTGCCCATCAGCCAGCGCCACGTAGGTCGGGCGGTCCCGCCGCAACACCGGCAACGCTGCCTGGAGATCAACGAACTCGCCGTGGCCCGCCAGGAGCGAATCGGGAACGTCAAGGCGCAGGCGGCCCGGCATGCGCATGAGCGATGGCACGTCCGGCAACCCGAACGACCGCACACGCAACGACGTTGGCTCAGAAACAGAACTGCTCAGGCTGATCTGTGCTTCCAGGGGCTGGCGAAATGAGGCAAGGGGCAACTGCGCGGGGTCGAGAGTGTCGGCATGAAGGACAGCGGTATGCAGCGTCTTCATTCGCGCCTGAGTATACCACCCATTATGTCTTGCCTCACCTTCTCAACACTCCTGCATCCGCCAGCTACAGCACTCGCCGGCCCAACAACGCACGACCCAGGGTGACCTCGTCCGCATACTCGAGGTCCCCACCGGCCGGCAGTCCGCTGGCGGGTCTCGTCACCGTGACGCCCAGCGGGGTCAGGAGGCGGTGCAGATAGGTCGCCGTTGCCTCACCCGGCAGGTCAAGATTCGTGGCCAGGATCACCTCGTCCGGTTTCTGCCGCTCCACGCGCTCAATCAGTTCGCGGATTTTCAGCCGGTCGGGTCCAATCCCCTCTACAGGAGACACGGCGCCGTGCAAAACGTGATATCTGCCCCGGAACTGGCCGGTGCGCTCAAGGGCGACCACGTCCAGGGGCTCCTCCACGACGCAGATCGCTTCATCACGCGCCGGGTCACTGCAAATCGCGCAGGGATCTGATTCCGTGGTGTTGAAGCAAACCGAGCACAGGCGCACTCGCTCCTTGACGTCAAGGATGGCCTCGGCGAGGGCGACAGCCTCTTCCTTCGACGACCGCAGCAAGTGATAGGCCAGGCGTGAGGCCGATTTCGGTCCGATGCCCGGCAGCCGGGCAAGTTCATTGATGAGCCGTGCAACTGGCTGCGCCGTGGCCGCACCGTGCGATATCGACATACCTTCAGGGCCTCAGTCCGCGAACCGTAACGCAATTGGCGGTTCTGGCAGCGAGTCTAGCATGTTCTGACGCTTAACGTTATGTCCCGTAGTCCTCGGCCAGGAGCACCGGGCGCCCGCGTATGCCATCGGCCGCGCCGATGATCCCCTCGTCTTCCATGCGCTCTATCAACCGCGCGGCGCGGTTGTAGCCCACCCGCAGTCGCCGTTGTAGCATCGACGCTGACGCCGTTCCCTGCTGCCGGACAATGGACAGCGCCTGGTCGAAGAGCGGGTCATCGTCCGCGTCCAGTCCATCGTCGCCGCCTGCACTGCCGCCAGCAGCCGGGAGGTCGAGCCACTCCTCGGCAAAGCGCGGCACGGGCGCGTGCTTGTGCCAGTGCTCCACGATGGACTGTACGTCCTTGTCTTCGATGAACGCGCCCTGGATACGCTGCGGCTTGGCGGCGTCTGGCGGCAGGAAGAGCATGTCTCCTCGCCCGAGCAATCGTTCCGCCCCCGGCATGTCGAGAATGACGCGGCTATCCGTCAGGGACGAAACCGCGAAGGCGATGCGCGATGGCACGTTCGCCTTGATCAGGCCGGTTAGCACATCGACCGACGGTCGCTGGGTGGCGATGATGAGGTGAATCCCGGTCGCTCTCGCCATCTGCGCCAGGCGCACGAGCAGCGTCTCGACATCGTCCGGCGCGGTCATCATCAGGTCGGCAAGCTCGTCGATGATCACCACCAGGTACGGGAGGTTCTCCGCTCCTGGCTCCTCTGCCACCTTCAGCCGGTAGCCATCGAGGTTACGCACGCCCAACTTCGAGAACAAGGTGTAGCGGCGCTCCATCTCGCGCAGCGTCAGCCGCAGCGCGCCCACAACCTTGTCCATGTCCGTGACCACGGGCGTTTGCAGGTGCGGCACACCGTTGTAGCCGGTAAGCTCGACCATCTTGGGGTCGATCATCAACAACTTGAGTTCTTCCGGCGAGCGTGTGGCAATGAACGTCGAGATGATCCCGTTCAGGCAGACGCTCTTGCCGGCGCCAGTGGCGCCGGCAATGAGCAGGTGCGGCATCTTCGTCAAGTCGCCAACCACGTAGCGCCCGTTGACATCGCGGCCGAGCGGGATCGGCAGCTTGTGCTTGCCCTTGCCAAACGTCGACGACTCCAACGTTTCGCGCAGGCCGACGGTCGCAATCTGGGCGTTCGGGGTTTCCAGCCCCACCCGGGCGTAGCCGGGGATGGGCGCCTCGATGCGGATACTCGGCGCGGCCAGGGCCAGCGCCAGATCGCTCTGGAGCGCGGTGATACGGCTCACCTTCACGCCGTTGCCCGGCTCCAGCGCAAACTGGGTCACTGCCGGACCCGGGTTGATTTCCCGCACCCAGGCTTCGACCTTGAAACTGGCCAGCGTCTCCTCGATGAGCCGCGCCTTGAGCTGGAGGTCGGCGGTGTCGGGCGTCACGTCGTCGTAGTAGGCCAGGCTCGAGAGATCGGGCAACGGCAGCGGGGTCACCCGTGCCGCGCTGCGGCCCGAATCCGCGACCGCCTGCTGGGTCTTGCGCGGCGGCACGTTGATGACCGGCGGTTGGATCGGCTTTGGCTTGACGGCCAGTGCTTTCGCGGGCGCGGCCACTGGAACCGCCGTGGCTTCCGCCGGTGCAGGTGCAGCCTTGCTGGCTTTCCCACCCGTCGACGCGTTTCCTGTCCCAACGCCCGCTACGATGTTGCGCGCAACAACAGGTATCGCTCCTGGACTCGCTGCACCCGTAGTCATACCTGCCGCGGGTGCGACCGCCGCCGCTTTCTGCTCGTACCTGCGCACCGCTGCCACGAAGTTCCGCACGACGGCGACAATGGCCGCCGTGACCATGACGATCCCCGTCCAGATCACGGTGAAGAGGTCCCGCACGTCATTGCTGAAGGTCTGGAGGTCGCTCCCGGCGAGCAGGAAGATTCCCATGACGCCAATGGCGAAGAGGACAAGTCCACCGCCGAACGGCCCGAGGATGCGGTGGGAAAGCGTGGCGATTGACATGCCGAGCGCGCCGCCCGGTGCGGCAGTGAGCGTGCGATCACCGAGGTCGAGCAGGCCCGCCACCGCCACGGCGAAGGTAAAGCCGCCCAGGTAGTGCCGCGCTTCCAGGATGCGCCCGCTTTGCCCGCCAAACGCCCGCAGCGCCGCCAGCGCCAGCAGGAGCGGCACCATGAGTGCCGCTTTGCCGAACGACCGTTGCAGGTTCTCACCCCACCAGGCGACGAACCGGCCCTCGTCCCCGCCCCGGCCGATGACGTAGGCGCTGAGCATGGCCAGCAGCACCAGCACGACGCCGACGAACTCGCGGCGGAAGCGTGGCGTGCCAATGAGGTCCGGAGGGGAGGCGCGGAAACTACGCCAAATCGCCGTCAGGCGTTGGGCAACGCCGACGGGAAAGGTCGTCCCGCGTTGGACGGCAGATGGTCCGCGTTTGCGTGCGGTCGTCGCCATAGACCAGGCATGCCTCTCGGGGCCTAACCGGTTCGAGCCTACGCGGGATCAGCACGAGCCAGAATGTACGTTCACTGTGTACGAGTATACACCCGCATAGGACCCAAGATCAGAGCAGGTCGATCAGGCAAGATTCGCCATCGTTCAAGCGCTGAAGGCACGCCCGACTAACCCTTTGCAGGGCTAACTCGAGTAGTGCGAAATGGAACCCACGCTGCTACCGGGTTTTGGAAACGCCCCCGGGGATTCGCCCATGAGCCTACGCCCGGATCAATGGATCTGAGGTGGTTCGGTCCGAATTCCGGCTACATACCGCCGCTCAACGGGCATTCCTCAAAAGCTGTTATTGCGCATCGGCGAGAACGATGAAACGCGCGGCCCGTCGGCCGCGCGTTTCACTAGAGTCTGGCTTGCGACACCGGAATTAGGGCTGGAAGTTGAACCTCTGGTCGTTGACGACGAGTTCGTCAACGTTCCCTACGGCGTCTGGCGTACCACTCCCGGTTTCCAGGAGGAGTCCATCACTGTTGATGGTTGCATCTGGTATGGCCTCCAGGATGTCCTCCCACGAGACGTACGAGGTGAACGCGACGATTCCATTCGGGAGGTCCTTGCTTGACCACCACTTCGCGTTCGCTCCGAACAGGTCCCACGACTGCCAAGTGTCAAGAGTAACCGCAGGAGTAACTGTGTAGACCGGCTCGTAGACAAGTGTCGTGAAGGTCGCGCATCCTCCACATGTCAAGTGAGT